>JBDRTC010001229.1:0-6042 GCA_043824335.1 Planctomycetota bacterium
GAAGAAATACTGTTTCCACTGCCGACGAACGATGAGCAGCTTACGATTATCCGCCGTCTCCACGGGCGTTCGGGCGTTCTGGTCCAAGGGCCGCCGGGCACAGGCAAGAGCCATACCATCGTGAATCTTGTCAGTCACTTATTGGCCTGCGGTCAGCGCGTTCTCGTAACCAGCCAGACACCCAGGGCCTTGAAGGTTTTGCGTGACAAGATTCCCGAGGCGATTCTTCCGCTAACCGTCAGCTTGCTCGGAGAGGATGCAGAATCACGGCAGAACCTTGAACATTCCGTGCAGGGCATTCTTCGCCACGTCAACTCCACCAACCCCACTGACGCCCAACGGCAGATTGCCGCAAAGACACGGGAGCGGCAGTCCTTGCAGGCCCGGCTGGCCGAATTGCGCCGGCGACTTCGGGAGATACGTGAGGCCGAGACAACGGCCTATTCGATTCCTGGAACCCCGTATCAGGGCACGGCCCAGGCTATTGCCCAAGTCCTATCGCGCGACAGCGAGCGTTTCTCTTGGCTGCCGGACCAAGTCGGCGAAGAGACAGAACCCCCGCTGACGGACGGACAGTTCAAGGAGTTGTATTCCCTTTGGCAGCAATGCCGCGATCATTCACTTGGCTACACCCTACCCCCGCTAGATACATTGCCGACGGCGGACGATTTCGAGAACGCAATCAACACGTGTTCGCGGACTCGGGATGCGTTGATGCAGTTCGGTGAGAACGCCGATGGCTCATTCGCACAGGGGCTTTGCGAAGTTGGAAGAGCGCGGCTGGCGCAATTATGGGAGATCGCGCAGCGGTTCATTCATCTTTCCGACTGGCTTGCAAAGAGAACGGCCCCGTGGATTGGTCGCGTTCGGCAGGAGGTGTTTGCCGGGCGCGCTCTGGACTGGAGTTCCCTGGAAAGTGCCACCAGCAAGGCACTCGAATCTCTTGCCGAACCTGCCGGCAAGGGCAGCGACTTGGACTTAGAGGCACCGGCGGGGATATCCCGCGCGCAACTCTTGGCCGACGCCGCCGCTCTTCTCTCCCACTTGAAATGCGGGGGCGGTTGGGGGTTCTGGGTGTTTCGCCCGCATGTAGTCAAACGGTGCGCATATCTTTGGCGAGATACGCGGTTCGCAGGAAGGCAATGCGACTCACCGCCAGTGCTCAAGTCGCTTGTCGCACACTTGCGGGCGCCAGAAACCTTGGACCGCGTTTGGCAAGAATGGAGCGACATCGTTGAAGCTCCCAAGGGCACCATGCGCCATCGCCTGGCTTGCCTGGAACAGTGCCGCAATATGCTGAAAGCCATCCTTCAACTCGGCAACCTCGTTTCTGACGCCGAAAAGGCCCTTGGCGAGACGAAAGGAACCATAAAGGCAGCCAGTGGCGCGAACTGGGGACAGGAACTGCTAGGCAACGTGCAGGTGGCACTTGCCCTATTGGATGTAACGGACGCCCTGGCTGTCCTCTCCGGCATTACAGATAGGGTTTCTCAATGCCGAAATCTTGCGAATCCCCACCCGGTCGTGCACGACTTGGCTGCGGTGGCGGAGCAGGGCAACGTGGGGGGCTATCGAGAGCAGTTGGCAAGGCTTGTTGAGCTTCACCATGAACGGTCTCTCGCTGAGCAATGCCTTTCCCTTGACAAGCGGCTTCGGGAATCGGCACCGGCGCTTGCCGATGCAATCAAGTCTGTCGAGATGCGGCCGGCTTTGGCGGCACATCTTGACTCGTTTGGCGGGGCGTGGGCGTGGAAAAGGGCCACGGCTTGGCTGGAGCGGTTTTCGGCGGAGCATTCGGCCGGCGTTGCCGATGAGATAACCCGAACGGAAGGCCAGCTACAAGAGGCAACCCAGACCTTGGTGGCCTTGAAGGCGTGGAACTCTTGCATGGAGAAGCTGGCAAGCAATCCCACGCAACAAGGCGCGTTGAGCGCTTGGCAGCAGATGGTCAAGAAGATTGGCAAAGGAACGGGGAAGTACGCCGAAACATACCGCCGGGACGCTCGCAAGTACATGCAGCAGTGCCGCAACGCCATCCCTGCGTGGATCATGCCCCTCTACCGTGTGGCAGAGCAGGTCGAAGCAGAGCCGGAAATCTTCGACGTGGTGATCGTTGACGAAGCCAGCCAGACTGGCCCGGAGGGCTTGATTCTGCAATACCTCGCCAAGCAGTGTGTGATTGTCGGAGACGACAAGCAGATTTCGCCGGAAGGCAGATTCGTCGAGGGAAGCCAGGTAAGGGTGTTGATGGAGCAGCATCTTGACGGCATTCCTTTCTCAGAGACGCTTGACCCTGGCACGAGTCTTTTTGACCAGGCTGCCGTGCGATACGGGAACCGCATCACGCTGCGCGAGCACTTCCGCTGTATGCCGGAGATTATCCGCTTCTCCAACGAGCTTTGCTACACAGACACGCCTTTGATTCCACTCCGGCAGTACCCGCCATCGCGATTGCCTCCAATACAGGTTCGCTTTGTGGTTGACGGCTATCGGGAGGGCACAGCCCAGCAGGTCGTTAACCGGCCCGAAGCGGCGGCAGTGGCCAAGACCGTGCTCGACTGCCTGAATGATCCACGGTACAAGGGCAAGTCCTTCGGAGTCATTTGCCTGCAAGGCCATGCCCAGGCCCAACTGATTGAGAACATGATCTTGGACAAGATCGGTCCACAGCCGTTCAAGGACGAGAAAACCCGGTTGTTGTGCGGGGACCCTTACAGCTTTCAGGGCGACGAGCGTGATATTGTGTTCCTCAGCATGGTTGCATCCATCGAAGGAGACGGACGTTCCGGGCCGCTGACTCATGAGTCGTTCAAGCAGCGGTTCAATGTTGCTGCCTCGCGTCCCCGTGACCAAGCATGGCTGTTTCACAGCATTCGTGAGAGTGACTTGCACCCCGATTGCATGCGCCGTCGATTGCTCAACTTCTGCTACAACCCCGGCGCAAACACGCGGAACTCCAATGGTGAGGACTACGAGAGCGGTTTTTAGCGCGACGTGGGGGAAGAGTTACTTCGCGCGGGTTTCCGCGTGATTTCCCAATACGAGGTTGCCGGAAAGAGAATTGATCTAGTTGTCGAAGACAGGGAGCGGAGGCTGGCCGTTGAGTGCGACGGTGATGCTTGGCACGGCCCCGACCAATACGAGGCCGATACGGCGCGCCAGAGGATGTTGGAGCGTTGCGGGTGGAAGTTCATTCGGATTCGCGGCAGCGTCTTCTATGCCAACCAGCCAAGGGCGTTCAGAGACTTGATCGACGCCATTCGCGCTCATGGCCTTGAACCCCATGCAGTTACCGACGATGAAGCAACTCCGCGCGACTGGCTTGAAGAGATTTCCGGCAACGAGTGCATGGAAGCTTTGGGCGCGTACACGGTCGATACGGCAGAGGAAAACATCGTCCAACAACGAGAACTCTTCCCGGAGGAGTCAGAAGAGATTACGCCAGACGGAGCTACTGTGGCAATGCCTGCGAAACAACCGTTCGCAGACGCCGAGCGGCCAACACCGGTGTCGAAACCGACTGCCACGATCGTGAGCGTACAGGAGAAAATGGCAGTCTGCAAGGCGCTCGACGAGGCTGGCGAACCGCTTATCCCGTGGAAGCTTGCCAAGAGTTCAAAGATCGACCAGGGGAGGCTGGAGGAGATTCTTCCGGTTCTCGTGCGCGAGGGGTTTGTGAAGCGCGTCGAGGCCGCCGAAGCCGTGAGGTACTCTCGGGCTTAACAAGGTCGTGGGCGACCTGTTGGCAAAGCGAGGCCTACGCCCGATTGGAAGCGGCCCGAGTGCTGTGGCTGCCGGCGATTCGGGCGGGCGTTTTCGGGATTGCCAACAGTGCGTCTTGTTGACCAAAAGGGATAATATTCCGGTTCGAAGGGCGATATACTAATGGTCCGGAGGCGTCCCGCGGCACTCGGGTGGATGAAGAGGCATGTCGCTGATTAAGCTGGACGAGATTTGCAAAGTCTACTCGCTGGGAGAGACGAAAGTCGAAGCGCTCCGGGGCGTGTCGCTTTCGATCGATCAGGGGGAGTACGTCGCCCTGATGGGGCCGTCGGGCTCGGGCAAGTCGACGCTGATGAACATGGTGGGCTGCCTCGACCGGCCCACCAGCGGAAGTTATCTTCTGGGCGGCGAGGAGGTGGCCCCCATGTCGCGCGACGCCCGGGCAAGGCTGCGCAACCGGAAGTTCGGATTCGTCTTCCAGAACTTCAACCTCTTGGCCCGCACCAGCGCGGTGGAAAACGTCGAGCTGCCGCTGCTCTACTCGAAACAAACCTCGGCGCGCCAGCGCCGCGGGCGCGCCGTCGAAGCGCTGGAGAGGGTCGGCCTCGCCGGGCGAATGCACCACCATCCCGGACAGCTTTCCGGCGGCGAGCAGCAACGCGTGGCCATCGCCCGGGCGCTGATCAATCAGCCGGCGATCGTGATGGCCGACGAGCCGACGGGGAACCTCGATTCGCGGACCAGCCGGGGCGTGATCGACCTGCTCCAAAGCCTCAACGAAGAAACCGGCATCACGATCGTGCTCGTGACCCACGAGCAAGACATCGCCCGCCACGCCAAACGGCTCTTGGTGCTTAAAGACGGCCGGTTGATCGAAGACACCGCCGACATCGACCACGCGCTTCAGGCACTGCACTCCCAGGTTGAAGACGACTAACGTGATCCCTCCCGCCACACTCATAGCTTTTTCAGGATGGCATCCGCCTCTTCCTCAAACAGCTTCTGCCACTCGGGCGCCACGAGGCAGTCACAATCCTCCTGTGCGAATCCCGGGTTCTTTCGCTGCTCTTCCGTTGGCGCATAGTAGATGTAGCCGTTGGTATAACCGGCGACAAAAGTGAATTCATTGGGCGCCCGCTTCTTGATGTTGAGTCCGATTTCAACACTCAATTCCCCCGGAAAGGTAACCAGCACGAAGTCGCCGATTCTCACGCCCACGATCTCGACGTCGATCGTTTTCTTCCCGGCGGCCACGTTCTGCGCTTGGTGCATCTTGAGCAAGGCCATGTTCGTCTGGATTCTCGTGAGTTGCTCCATGGCGTGGATGTTTTCGATGTATCGCTCCATGTTCGCCCTGTTTTCCGCGTCGAGCTTCTCGATATCCTCTCTGCCGATCAGCTTGTCGTGCAGATATCGGTGGGAGTAATAGGAGGGGAAGTCGCCGGAGACCTTGTATTGCACGAACAAAGGAATAAAGGTCTTCAGGTTGAGACTCGTTCCTTTCAAGGACCGAAGCAACCTTGACTGTTCGGCTTCGAGCGCGGAAATCCGATGTTCCAGGTCGGCCCCTCTCGGCAACGCGAGGACTTCATTGACGACTTTCAGCTCCGCGTCTTCTCTGGTTTCGATCTTCTTCAATGCCCGCATGGCGCTGAGGCCCAGCATGTTCCCAAGCGGTTCGGCATCGCGGGGATTGTGGACGTCCTTATACATCACCGGATTGATGTCTCCGGCGCATCCCTGCACGAAAAGAGCCAGGACCCCCTCGCCCAAGGTCTCCTCGATCACTTTCGAGGCAAAGCCGGAAATGTCCGCCGTGTTTCCACGGCTCGGAACGCCCTGGATGGGGTGACAGGCGAAGTTGTACACAACGGCCAGGGGCTCTCCGTTCTTCCTGTCGAGCCGCACGAGGCCGATCTCCGGGTCGACGGGGCCGATGCCGGCAACCTCTTCGTCGGGCGGGAGCGAGTACGCGTGGCGCACGTCCGCTTCCGAGCCGTCTTTCAGCTTGAGCCGGCGGTTCTCCATGATTCTGTTTTCGTGGCCGACGCCGACACCGATGTTGACCGGCACCATGCTCCGCCACGCTTCCTTCACCGCCTGGACGGTCCGTTGTTCCACGTCCGCGCACACGGTTCCATGACAATGGCTGGCATTGATGAGCACGTTCGAAGGCTCGATGTTCAGCTCCTTCTGAAGCTCCAAGCGCACGTTGCCGACAAAGTCGTTTCCGATACGGCCGATTTCCCCGAGGGCGACGGCGTCCACGGTGACAATGACCGCGGTCGTGACGTCGTCCCGCAGCACCAGTGCTTTCAC
>JBDRTC010001230.1:0-2088 GCA_043824335.1 Planctomycetota bacterium
CCACCGGCGGAGATCGCCCGGCTTGAAGCGGAAACCCATCTTCGTCGCCCGATCGCTCCGGGCTTTCGCACGATCGCCCAACGGTTCGATCGGACCTTCGTTCAGAAAATAGCCCTCGTTCGGCATGCGAGCGCGCGTGCGGCGGCGGCCGTCGACGAAGAGCTGATGGAAGTACCAGGCGCCCGCCCGGACCTCGGGGATCTCGGCCGTCCAGACGCTCCCCTCGGTGGGTTTCTTCCAGGCCGTGATCTCTTTTCCGCCGCTGAAGATCGGCGTTTCGCCCGGGTGTGCGGCGTAGGTGATCGGGCACGCCTCGGTTCCGGAATCCTCGGGCGTAAAGACAAGGGGCTCGGCCAAAGGATACACGCCCCCGCGAACCACGACTCGGACCGGCTCCTTGAGCCCGCCGCGCTTCAACTGCCGAATCGCGGTTCTCGCTCCTTGGAGCGTGGCCAGCGGGCCGTCGGTCCGGTCGCCGTTGGGCGCGGCCAGTTTCCCGGACCACCCGTCATTTCCGTCCACGGCTACGTAGAGTTCGCCGGCAGACGTGCGATGGGCCGAGGAAAGCGCCAAGGCCGACACAAGAGCGGCAAACATCAGAATGGATCGGCACGTCATGTTGTCACCTCCTTTTTGTTGATCCCGAGAATCCGGCAAGTACCCCGCGAAATCGAAAGCGGCCCTCTCCACCCATAATCCCGCGATCCCCGGACGTCAAGGGGACGGAGACCCCCGAGACGGTCTGCCGGGAAAACACTTCCACGCACCACCTGAGCTATTATACTGGGCCTGCCTCGAAGGCGGACCACCAAAGGGCACTTCATCGCCAATGGAGCCAAAAAGGACCCATTATGAAACATCGACGCAACCCACGATCTCTTCAATTCTTCCTCTTTGCGGCGATCGCGGTTCACGCCGCGGTCGGCATCGCCGCCGACGGTTCCGCAAGAGGGCTTCCCCGCGGCGAACCGGCCGCCGTTGGCATGGACGCGGCCCGACTCGCCGAGATCCCCGAGAGGATGCGCGAATTCGTCGAAGCGAAGCAGATCGCCGGGGCCGTCACCTTGGTGGCGCGCCGTGGCCGGATCGTTCATCTGGCGGCCGTCGGTTGGGCCGACGCCGAAAGCCAGACGCCGATGCGAGAGGATTCCGTCTTCGCGATCGCCTCGATGACCAAGCCGATCACGGCCACCGCCGTAATGATACTCGAGGATGAGGGCAAGCTCTCGGTCGACGCCCCCGTCTCAAAATATCTCCCGGAACTCGGGCACGTGGCGCTCGAGCAGGGCCCGCCGGCGCGCCGGATCACCCTCCGCGACCTGATGACGCACACCTCGGGGATCGTCGGGAGCCAGCGTACCGAGCGCACGCTTGAGGAGACGATCGCCGAGATCGCCAAGCGGCCGCTGGGCTTCGAGCCCGGGGCCCGGTGGCAGTACAGCCCGGGGCTCAGCGTGTGCGGCCGCGTGATCGAGGTCGTCTCCGGCAAAACGTACGACGAATTCCTCGCGGAGCGGATTTTTGAGCCGCTAAAGATGGTCGACACCACGTTCCGTCCCACGCCCGAGGGGCGGAAACGGCTGGCGCGGCTCTACCAGCCGAGTACCGACAAGAAGTCGATCGAGCCCGTGTCGCACTGGCTGATCGACGACGCGGGCGAGATGGCGCCGAACCCGTCCGGCGGTCTCTTCTCAACCGTCTCCGACATGGCCAGGTTCTACCAGATGATCCTCAACGGTGGCGAGCTTGATGGCCGCCGGATCGTCTCCGAAAAGGCGATCGAGCGGATGACCAAGGTGCAAACCGGGGACCTCACGACCGGCTTCACGCCCGGCAACGGCTGGGGCCTGGGCTGGTGCGTCGTTCGCCAGCCGCAGGGCGTGACCGAGATGCTCTCGCCCGGCACGCACGGCCACGGCGGCGCGTTCGGCACGCAAGGATGGGTCGATCCCGTGCGGAAAATGATTTTCGTCTTGATGATCCAGCGGACCGGTTTCGGCAACGGCGACGCCTCGGACATCCGCCGCGCGTTTCAGGAGCTTGCGGTCGGGGCGATCCGGGATTAGCGTCGGCACGTGCGGTCTGAAG
>JBDRTC010001231.1:0-2296 GCA_043824335.1 Planctomycetota bacterium
ACTCGACAGTAGTACATTCTCCTTCATCCCGTCATCGCCATCCCCGAGATGCGATCACACTCCGCGCGATCGAGGATGAATTTCTTCAGTTCGGGCTCGGTGGTTCTATCCAAGAGAAATTCAGGGATACATGATTTCAACGCCATAGCGACCACCATCTCCGACGGGACCAAGTCCTTCCTCATGGTTCGCAGCCAGCTCCGGAATGACGCCCAGACGACGTCGCGGAAGTTGATCGCCAGGTGCTGGAGGAGGCCTTGCGCGATGCAGCCGAGCTGCACGTATCGATGGTAGGCGTCCATCTTCCTCTGCACTGCGTCCCGGTACTCCTCCGGCTTCCCGACGAGGTTCTGATTACCCGAGCAGCGCTTGATCGGCTTCATCGGTTTCATCCAGAAGTGGTAGGCGTACGTGCCGAGGGTGTGGACGGCCTGCTTGAACGACACCTCGATCTTGAAGCGCAAGCCGTACAGCCTGATGATCGTCAGCGCATCGAGTTCCAGAGAAGAAGACATCAGGATGATCATTCCTCGGCTGGGATGCTTGACCAGGACGAACCGCACCTTCTGGCCGACCGGACGCCACAGGAGATCGACCACGTGGTACTTGATGGTCACGTCTTTTTCTCCGTACACTGGGCTGGGCGCCTCGGAGAATGAGCGCCCAGCCTTGAACAGATCGCGGAGTCGTACCTTGGCGCCGTAGAACTTCGGCCGTCCTGGTCCTTTATTCTTCTTCGACTTCCGCGCGGGCTTGTAGGCCACCGAGTTGATCCTGGCCCTGGTGACCAGGTGGTGCCCTTCGGCCAGTAGAGGCTTGATGACCTTCTTGCTGGCGTAGTAGGCGTCGGCGACAAGGATCGCGCGTACGCCTGCGGCTCGCACGACCTCCATGAACAGACTGACCAGCTTGTCCAGCAACGTGCGGGGCTTCTTGAGGCGACGCCACACAAGCCCCTCGCAGATTCGAGAGATCAACGGTACCGCAAAGACCTGGCCGCCCGGCGCACCGGCGAGCATAGAGATCACCTGGAACGAGTGCCCCATGATGAACTCGGCTTTCGAGTTGTCACCGGACTCCTGGTGCAGGCTCTTGACGGCGGGCATCTTCTTGCCCTCCTTGGGGACCTTCAGCCCGTCGGCGACGAAGACGACAAATCCGTCCACGGTGATTGCCTGGAACAGGCGCATGGCCAGCTTGACCCACGCCTCGAGCAG
This sequence comes from Planctomycetota bacterium, assembly GCA_043824335.1. Classification (GTDB taxonomy): domain Bacteria; phylum Planctomycetota; class Planctomycetia; order Pirellulales; family Thermoguttaceae; genus JBDRTC01. The sequence goes on from JBDRTC010001231.1 coordinate 1,218, forward strand.
CCGGGGCAAGGCGAGCGCGCTCGAGTGGAAGAAGTTCAGCAGCGAGTAGTAGCAGAGCGGGTCGAGGAATGATGCTCGGACGAAGCTGGTCACGCCGAGCAGGTCGGGACGGATCGCCAACGCCGCGAGGGCCAGTGCCATCCACAGGAAGGTGGTGCGCCGCGAGCAGGCGCCGCGTAGCTGGTGAGTACACCTGAACCACTCAATCCAAATTGCCACTTTTTCTCCTTGACATACTGCCGATAGCATGGTAAAGCTATCGGCATGAGTATCAAAGAAATCGTTCGTTGGCAAGCCCGGATCGAGGAGATCAAGAAGCGTCTTGTCGCGCTGGGAGAGATGCGGCCGGGAAGCCTATCCAAGCAGTACAACGTCTGCGGCAACCCAACCTGTCGCTGCAAGGACCCGAAGAACCCGCAGAAGCACGGCCCCTACTTCCAGGTCAGCTACACGCACAAGGGGAAGAGCACGACGGAGTTCGTCAAACGCGGCACGGTGACCGAGACGCGGACGCAGCTGAGGAACTACCGGACGTTCAAGAAGCTGACGGATGAATGGGTGGACCTGTCGGTGAAGGTCGCGCGGCTACGAAAGAAGGAGGCGGGCAGGAAACCGAAGTAGCCGATCGCGCGTCAGGCCGATGGAGAACGTACCACTGTCGAGTCATTAAGAGAAATCGTTTTTGTTATCGTGCTACCATTGTTGCTAACTAGTTCGCCGCCGAACTCAACAGTAGTGCCCGGCGACGGGAAGAACGTGATTGTCGACTTGCTTAAACACGTCGTTCTCACTCGAGCCGGTGAAGCGAACGAAATCAGCTCGGTAGATTGAGCGTATGCCATGAAAGGCACAAGAGTGGCTAGAAGAACAGCCGCTACTGACACCTTTGAATGCATATTTGCCATAACATTCCTCTCTCTATTCCACATGTCGGCCTCCTGCGTATCTCACATTCCGCACATCTCGTAAGCGATTTCTGCCTAATTATCTCTGAATGAAGACAATGGGTTAATCGAAATCGTCCTCCTCGAGTTCTAGTATCTCGTAGGCCGTTCTGGCCTCCCACAGCGTAAGCAGAC
>JBDRTC010001232.1:0-2240 GCA_043824335.1 Planctomycetota bacterium
CGCCAATACGGCCGCGTCGGCCGGTGGGCATCGAACGAGAGGCAAACAAGGGTGGGATCGAAACTGCGAACATGCCGCGGCAATCGGGGCACCGTCCAAAAGACGGTCCCTCTAGGGGCGGCCGAAGAATAACTTCCCGGTTCTTGGCTGCGTTGGGGCAGCAGTTGCACAGCAGCCCCCAGCCGAGGTGAGTCAGTGCAACTGCAGCACCAACTGGAAATCGGGAAGCTGTTTATCGGCCGCCCCTTAGCGTACCGAACTCACTCTTCTCCGTCAATCAACCACCCACTCTTCGAACCGACTTGCAGATTTCCCGCTTCGCGGCCATTCTTTCGCGGGTCCTGAATAAGCAATGCCGGGCTTGAGCTACACTTGGATGGGTTGGTCTGTCTGCTGCTTGTCTGGAGGAGGTGGATTATGGTATCCGACGCTCAGCCAACGGGCTACGCTCGCTTGACGCCGGTCCAGGCCCGGGCGGTGCTGGGGGGGGTCTTCGTCTTGGCCGTGGTTTGCGTGGGCATCACGCTCTCACCGCTCGGAAGCACGCGCGTGGGCAAGGAAGTGGTGGGAGAGGGCGACCTTGTGCTTTATCGGGCGGAAGTCCGCCGGATCCACGCCGGCGAAGGATACTACCAGGCGGCCGCCGTGGAATTGGTCGAGCGAGGCTATCCCACGCGAAGCGTGTTCAACTGGCGCACGCCGTTGCCGATGTGGATGCTAGGAAAGCTCTCCAATCCCGCGCTGGGAAAGGGCCTGTTGGGCCTGCTGGCGTTGGTCTTGATCGTCCTCAGCTTCGAGGCGCTGGCCCGGGAGCAGGGGCACGGAGTGGGGCGTCCGATCGGCTGCGCCCTGTTGCTCACCGGTCCGTTGATGTTCTGCGTACTGGGCGACTTGTACGTCTCGCCGCTTTTGTGGACGGGCGTGCTGATGGCGCTGTCGATCTGTGCCTACGGGCTGAAAAAGCCAGGCTGGGGCGTGGCGTTGGGACTAACGGCCGTCTTCTTTCGCGAACTGGCTTTGCCCTATTGCGTGCTGGCCTTGACGCTGGCATGGTGGAACCGGCGGCCGAAAGAGGTGGCCCTGTGGATGGCCGGGCTGGTCGGCTGGGCCCTCTTTTTCGGATGGCACTGGGCGCAGGTCTCTCCGCTGATTGGCGCCGATGCCCGAGCCCACCAGGAAGGCTGGGTGCAGTGCGGCGGGGCGGCGTTCGTGATATCGACGGTGCAGATGACGGCCTACCTGCTCCTCTTGCCGCAATGGGTTACCGCGCTTTACTTCGTGGCGGCGATGGTGGGACTGGCCGGCTGGCACACGCCCCTGGGCCAACGGGCCGGCATGACCGCGAGCTTCTTCGTGCTGGCCTTCGGCTTCGTGGGCCAGGAGTTCAACCAGTATTGGGGCTCGCTGATCGCTCCGCTGCTCTGCTTCGGCGTGGTCCGGTTTCCCGCCTCGCTGGGCGATCTGTGGAAGGCGGCCCGGTGGAGGTCCGGCCACCCCGTCGCTTTTCCCCTTCAATGAGCACGTAACGCGAACTCCTTCCTCCTCGGAATGCTCACGGCTCCCCCCTCGGAAAGATTGCCGGCTTGGGGACCTCGTTTGGCTTTCCGATCCCCGGTGTGAGATTGTCCGGGAGTGTGCCGGCGTCGAGCAGTTGGGCGACCTGTTCGAGCAGCTCATCGTAGGGCGTCTCGTCCGTCGCGCCGTGTTCAAGCGGATAGGAGCTGAACTGGATGTTCACGGTACGGTCGACCAGATACAGCGGCCGGGCGCGGACCTGGTCGTAGATCCGCACCACGTACTCCCCCAGGATGCAAATTCCCAGGGCGTTTAAGGCCCCGAAAAAACTGCCCGTAAGGATGTGCGAGGTCCATCCGGGAATCGCCAGGTCGGTGAACAGCCTTGCGAAGAGCGAATAGCTGCCGAGCACGACGAACACGACGGCCGCCAGGCCGCCGATCACGTAGAAGACCGTCAGAGGCAGCGACGAGAAGGAGAAGACGGCCGTCTTTGCCAGGCGCACCAGCCCGAGGAGCGAGACCCGCGGACGATCGTCGTACCGAGCGCCCCGCTCAACTTCCACGCCCGTCTGCCGGAAGCCCACCCAGGACCGCAAGCCGGGGAAGTACCGGTCGCGCTCGGTGAGAGCGATGATTTCGCGGACGACCCGGCGGTCGACGAGCCCGAAGATGCCGGCGTCGGCGGGGATGCGGACCGACGCCACGCGGGCCAGCAGGCGGTGG
>JBDRTC010001233.1:0-5838 GCA_043824335.1 Planctomycetota bacterium
CCTAAAAGAGAACCCATCTCTGAAACGCCACGATCAAATCGTGCAGCCAAACGTATCCCACCGAACGCCGCCCGCAGTCGATCTTCGCCACCAGTCGCTTCCCCGCCGTCTGCAACTCGCCCCGAACACGCTTCAACTCGAAATCCAGCTCCGCCCTGCGAATCTCCACAAGGGTCTCACCCCGCCGAACCCGCGCCCCATGCTCGACCGCCACCTCGCTCACGATCCCGTCGTACGGCGCAAAAATCTCCCGGCGAACTACCGGCTGAAGCTCGCCCGGCACCTCGATCCGAAAATCGGCCGGCACCGTCGCCAAAGCAATCACCGCCCCGGCCAAGATCGCCACCGCCGCCACCGTTTTCGGCAGCTGTCTGGCCCGAACCAGCCATCGCGCCTTGCCCAGCCCTCGCAACACCCGCACCATCGGAATGCTTTCCAACTCCAGGGCGTTGCCCAACGCGGCGCCCGAGTGGCCCAGAACCGCCGAGACCGTCGCCCGAAGCCGATCGTCGAACACGCCGTGAAACTGCTCCACCACCAACGTCCCGATCACCTGCCCGCCCCCCGCGGGCGGATCCTCCTCCGGCGCTCGCAACGGAACGACCGCCAGCGCCCGGACGTGCGCCACGTCCAGATAATCTTCCAGCGGACCACCGATCTCCGGCGCCAGGTCGGCACTCTCGTCCGGATGCCAAAGCGGTTCGCCCACCGTCCCCACCGCCTTGCACAATCGTTCCAGGTGACGCACTACGTTTGCACGACGATTCACGCGGTCCACGCCGCTGACCGCCGCCAGCCGGCAACGCGACCCCCGCACCACCGACACGCTCAGCCGATCGCAGCCCACCAGCGCCCGCCCCTCGTTGGCGATCTGGTAAGCCGTCGCCTTCAAATCCAGCCTGGAGTGAATCCGCTCCACGAATTGCTCGAATCGCCCGAAACGTTCCATCCGGCGCCGCAAGTCGCAAAGCAGACGGTTCCGGTGAAATTCCGCCACCAGCTCGGAAACGACCGTTAGAAAGCGGAAATATCCCCGCTGCGCCGACGGGCTGGTGCCCGGTCGCTGAAACACTTCCACCACCCCCGCCAGCTCCTCGTCGCATCGCCAGGGACACACCAGCAGAACAAATCCCGTAGGATTGCCGGCCTGCGCACCATCGGCCGGACCCGATCGCGGTGGCACCGTCTTTCCCTTGCCGTTGCGGAGCACCTCGCCCAACAGCCGCCTGTGACGCCGCTCCGCGTCCGTCCCCCCGGGCATCTCCCCGTCAGGCAAATTCACCTGGTACTCCAGCCGCGGATCACTTCCGGCAACCTCGGTCCAGACCGCTCCTCCCTCGGCCGCCAGGACCGGCACGATCCGATCCAGCACCGCCGCGTAAAACTCGGGGGCCGAAACCTCAGAGGCCGAAAGCTTCGCGATCTCCTCCACCAGATCGTCCAACTCCTGCCAGGCCTCCTCCGGCCGCCCCCTTTCTGATTCACAGGGGTCGCCGCTCATAGCCTCCAGTATAACCTCGCGCCGTAATCTTGTCGGACATGCCCGCCCGTTTGACGAACACACCGATTGAACCGATACTGCGGATTAGAGGGAGCATTAGGAATATGAGTACCGTTGCCGATAGAACCGATTTGACGCAGAGCCACATATCGCGGCTCGAAACTGGCAGGCGCGCGCCGACGTATCTCACGATCGAAAAAGTGGCTAAAGCGCTTGGCGTGAAGCCATCCCAATTAGACCCCGGGTTCGACGGCTAAGTGTTTTGCGGTCTCCGGGCGAAGCATTTGAAGGCCGTCGGGCGATGGCCTTTTGTACCGACATGCCAACTTGCAGACCGAATCTAAACCGGCGGCATCGCTTCTCTAAAACGGAGAGCGGCCCGCGTCTTGGCGGCGCATCAGCCTTATAACTGGACTTCTGCAAAATGGCGGGTTAGGCCTACTTATTGAAGCTGCTGCGGCTTACGCGCCCCAACGATGGATACTCCGGAATACTCATAGTCATGGCCGACTTTGACGCCAAAGAGAAGGCGCTCATCCGCTTCGCCCGGGAGGCGAACCGGAATCCCCTGGCGATCGCCGATGCCGAGTTTCAGGCGCTCCGGCAAGCAGACGCCCGGGATGCCGAGATCGTCGAGGCGCTCGGCGTCATGGAGGTCTTCACGTCGTTCAACAAGTTCCTGGACTCGCTTCAAGTGGACATTGATTTCTGAACCGCTCGCAGTCGTTTCAAGATCGTGAGCCGCGCCCCCGGCGAAACGCTCGCCTAGGCTGAGCCACGGCGGTACCAAATCCGCTCGGGCATCTGCTTCTTCCTGATGACCCTCCGGCGGGTGGTTTTCCGCACAGTGGCAGATCGCCCACAAAATGCACGCTGCGGCGGCCGAATTGCTCAGGCTTGTTTGCTGCCATGAGTTTGGTAGCATTGTCGTCGTCTGAAGGTTGCACACAGCCTTCATTCAAGCACCTCCGCAGAGGGGCAAAGGGCGGGTGACTCAGTGATCTCGATTCGGTAAGACGCTATGCCCACGTCTGGCGGACAACCTGGCAGCGTCGTCGATCCAGCGGAGTGGGTGGATCGGCACGGGGATACCCTATACCGGTTCGCCTTTTCGCGTTTGCGAGACGCAGAGGCGGCTGAAGAGGTCGTTCAGGAAACCTTCGTGGCGGCCCTGCGTGCGCGTGATCAGTATTCCGGAAAGGGTCCCGAGGGGGCGTGGCTGCTGGGAATCTGTAAGCGGAAGGTGGTGGATCACGTTCGGCGACGGAATCGCCCCGATACGGGCGTGGGAGGCGACCTGGGCCCCGATCCTTCCGAAGCCATGTTCGACGCGAAGGGGAACTGGCGGTTCGACCCGCGGGTCCTCAAAGGGCGTCCGGAAGGTGCCCTGGAACGGGAGGAATTCTGGCAGGCCTTCCGCGGCTGCCTCCGACGATTGTCGCAGCGGCAGGCCGACGCCTTTACGCTCCGCGAACTCGACGATCTGACGAGTGACGAAATCTGTAAGGAATTGGAGATTTCCGCGTCAAATCTATGGGTTTTGCTCCACCGAGCCCGTCTGAGTCTGACCGTGTGCATGAAATCGCATCTTGAGAAATGGGGATTGCTCTAGCCATGCTTCGCTGTCGCGAGATCTCCAAGCTGGTCTCTGAATCGATGGAGCGGGATCTCCCGCTCGGCCAGCGGCTCGAAGTCTGGATGCACCTGATGATGTGCCGCCTGTGCTCCGGTTTTGCTCGCCAAATGCGGTTGCTGCGCCGCGCCGCCCGCGAGAATCCCGAGCGGCTTGGCCCGGACGAGAGTGCTCCCGAAGCTAAGCTTCCCGAACAGGCACGCGAGCGGATCAAGGCCGCGCTCTCGAACGGCGACGGGTAGCCGACGCAAGGCCCCACGGTTCCGGAAAGTGTAAAACGAAAGCCTGACCCCGGTCTTGACCGTCGGGCTAGACTCAGGTTTGTCGCGGGGATTCAAATCCCTATCAGTAGTTGTCCTCTGCCCGGTGAGGGGCCGGTTGTACGAATCCGCTGAGGCGGGTATGCTACGGTGCAGCGCGCGAAGCAGCGGAAAGCACTCGCAGAGTTCAGTTCGAATCTGGGACCGGCGCAACAGGAAGAACCCCGCTTAGGCGACTGGTCACAGCGCACCATTTGACCTAGACGGTCTGGTGGCGTACGATTTCTGAGCGCGCACCTGGTCGGAAAGAAGTCGCCAACAGAGGGCCCAGCGATGGAAACGTCAGATCTATCTGAACTCCAGCAAAGGCACGTCAAAAAGTACGATGAAATGCAGGAAGTGGTGAATGACGTCGACTTTGACCACTATTCCACCAAGCGGTTCGGCCCGTGGAACCCCTACTGGTGCGTTCACAACTACGTGGAGCGGTACTACAGCCATCCGGGGCAGAAGTTGCTGACCTTTGGTTGCGGATCTGGCATCGATGCCCTGAGATACGCGCGGATGGGCTACCAGGTGTACGGGTTCGACATTTCCCAGCGTCGCATCCGGGTTGCTCAAGCATTGGCCGCGAAATACGGCTACGAAGGGAAGACCCAATTCTCCGTTCAGCCGGCAGAGAACCTCGATTACGCTTCGGACTTCTTCGACATCGTTGTTGGTGTAAACGTGCTACACCACATTGACGTTGAAGAGTCGATGAAACAAGTAGCCAAAGTGCTTAAGAAAGGTGGCCGTGCGATCTTCAAGGAACCGCTGCAAACACCAGCCCGTGACCGAATCAGAAACAGCAGGCTGGTGACGTGGCTCATTCCAAAGAACGTGAAAAGCATACCGAAGAAACTGAAATACAGCGACGTCGAAGGCGAACATAAGTTAAACGACCGAGATTTCGCCATTGTTCGTAGGCATTTCTCGAGACTGACAATCAAGAGGTGGCGCGTCCTGGCTTTACTAAGCTTCCTGATGGCCAACAAACCATTCCTCGAAAAATGCGACTGGCTACTGTTTAGAGCGTTGCCCTTTGTGAGACGCTTGGGAGACCAGGCAGTTCTGGTAATTGAAAACGACTAGTTGATGATTCCCCTGAAAGAAACACGCCCGCCTGCCTACTTTACGCGAAACATGGTTATCAGATCTCCAGAAGCTACGGGATATACCATTACTGGAAGCGCCGTTCTCCCAAGAATCACGCTGAATGAAACCGAAACCACTTGAACCCCGATCCAGAGATGCCTGAACACACACAACGAGACTGTGGCGACACTGTTCTCTGCCGGCCAAACACGCGTGTGTTTCTGGCCATTTGCGTCCTCGGCAAGTTGTTGCTGACAGCGGGAGTCCTTGCCAGCGGGTTCTACGGGTTCGGCGGGGACGACTGGGGCAAGATGGGATCGCCCTCGACTGGGCAGACTCACCTAATTTTGCCCCTACTCACACCTGGCTTCCACTTCAATTCTGCGTGTTGGGATCGGCTTCCGCGCTGACGGGTGACGTGTTCGCCGCCGCCGTGCTGGTGAACTTCACCTGGTCCGTCATCACCATACTCTTGGTGTATCTTCTCGGGCGGTACCTGTTTGGAGAGTGCGTCGCAAGAGTGGCTGTCATCCTCCTCATATGCTGGCCGTGGAGCGTGTGGCTGGGAATAGCTGCCCAAGGCGACAGCATGTACCAGTGCGGATTCGTGGCCCTCACATATGCCATGGTGCGATGGCAACGAGAAGGCGCGCTCCGGTGGCTTTTGCTGAGTGCAGCCATCTGCTTTCTGCTCACCATGACACGTTATCAGGGGTGGATAGTCGCGATCCTTGTTGTAAGCTTGCTTGCAGCCACTCCGCTTATTCGGCCGGTTCCGCGACGCTACTGGCGAATCCTGGTGCCGCTTGTCGCCCTAATTCTGCTTTTCCCGATCTCGTGGTTGGGATACCATGCGATTGTATTCGGCGATCCGATGCATTGGAAGCCTAATACGGAACTGGGGAGTTGGAACCGTCTGAACCTCAGCCGAGTAGTACGGGGCGGAAGATTCTTAGCATGGGTAGCGCTAACATCTCCCCTGTTTGCGCCTTTCATGCTTCTGGGTATCGGCAAGCTGCGCCGTCTCGCAAAGCCGGAAATGGTGACCTATTCCCTGTTCTCATACGGATACTTCTTCGCATTGATAGCGTACGGCGCCGTCTCGGTCAACGTGGCTAGGTACTTGGAGCAGCGGTACGTTGTCCCAACCATCCTCGTCTGCCTGCCACTCGTTGCGGCCGTGCTGGTTGAAATCCGGATATGGTGGCGGGCTCGAGTCGTACTGATTGCGTGTATTTGCATCTGGAGTGTCGTTTCCTGCTTTCGTGTTACCCGACAGTTCCAAGACGAAGCGAACATTGCAGAAT
>JBDRTC010001234.1:0-3857 GCA_043824335.1 Planctomycetota bacterium
CGCTGTCTGGATGAGGTTTGTTGGGATTCGCGTCCGACGCCTTTCCTCCTTCCCTCGCCTGCCCAGGAAGGGCGTGTGAGCGCCGTGGAGAAACCACTTCCGCCCTTGGCCGGGACGCAGTCCGCTACCGCCGGCATCGATAGACAAATGCGGGTGGGACGTTCAACCAAACGGTAGGGCTAACTCGGACCTCGCCAAAGTAACTCAGCAATTTCTTTCGAAACCGGCGAGCCGCGGGAAGAATCATCCCCTGCAGATACGCAAACGTCGCAAAATGCCCTTCCGGCTTCAGCACCCTCATCATTGCGTCCAGGTATGCTGTTTGATCCCGATCCGAGAACGCCGCCCACGGCAGACCGCAGACGATCGCATCAACCTCGGAGACTCCCTGTTGCCGGCACAGTGCCTCGATGTTGGCAACACTGTCCTGGAGGATGGTCACGTCCGGGAATCGCCTCGCAAGTGTCGCGGCAAACTGGGAATTCAATTCGACGGCGAAGAACTCCGTGCCGGGACGTTTGCACTGCAAGATCTGCGCAGTAAACGCCCCCGTACCAGGGCCATACTCGACGACCGTGTCAACGCATTCCCAATCTATCCACCGCACCATGCGAAGCGCCAACCCCCGAGAACTGGGCGCTATCGCGCCCACACGGGCGGGGTGAAGCAGATACTCGCAAACAAACCGACCGTATTCCCGTACTGCCATGTTCCCTTCCCATTGCACGCGAACAGACTTCTTGCCGTTCTCCTTGGCGGAATTGCAGCCGGCCAAGCGTCGCCCTACGCCGGCCAAACCGCCCGAGCGGAGCACATTTGAATATGATTGCCTGTGCCGAAGAGTCAACCGGCCGTTTCATCCGACGGGCTTTTTCGGACCCGTCTCGGCGCGCAGCCACGAATTGCGCCAGCGTGCCACCAGGGCTTTCCGGCGCGCTCAAGGTCTTCCCAATCGTTAAGGTTTGACCATGGGAAGTCAAGGATCGCTGTTTCCCTCCCGGCGGGGCAGCAATTTGTGCGGCTTGTTCCGGTTGTTCCGTCGATAACGACAGCATGCGGCGGTACGGGTTGCACGGATTGTACCGGATTTCAGGGAGTCGTCCTTTTCTCGAGCGTGGGGAGACCAATGAAGACTTGGATTTTGCGTTTCACACTGGCCTTGGGGGCCTTCTGGCTGATCACTTCGGTCTGGGCCGACGACCGGCCGCCGCTGTTCGGTCCCCCGCCTCTTGCGGGTACGGGAGATGCCGACGGCCCACACGAAACGCTCAAGGCCACGGAATCGCGAGGGACGGCGGCCATGGGGGGCGGGCAGCGGCGGTCCGGGTCGGGCGTCGGCCGCGTTGTGGCGCTGGCTGCCGGGCTCCAGACCACGGGGACGCAGGACTCCACGGCGGGCCAGGAAACGTTGCCTTCGCCGCCTGCCCGGCTCCCATCGGAGCCAGGTCGCGCGTCGGGTGAGAAGGCTCCACCGACACGTCTTGTCCCGGCGCCGAGCCCCGCGGCGGCGGCCCCAATACAGCCCGCCCCGGCGCCTCAAGCCGCGTTGTCCGCCGCTGCTGCCGACGAATCGCCCAGCCCTGCTGCCGACGACAAACCCGGCGAGAGCCTCGCGGAGGACTCCACGCCCGCGGCGCCGAAGCACGTGGCCACCGATGAGAAGTTGCCCTCTCCGTTCCGGGAGGAGCCGGCCAAATCGGGCGTGGAGAAAGAAAGGCCCGGCCATGCAAACGCGTCCAGCCGCCCGGCGACTGAACACGAGTCACCTGGTCTGCTTCCGTACGACCGGGCATACGGCGCCGTTGGCGAAGAGGCCTTGAGCATGTCCTGCCTGCCGGGATGTCGCCAAAACGCCTGCGCCCGACGCTGTGGCTCCGGCTGTGGCGGAGGATGCGGCCATTTTGACCACTGCGTTTCATGCCGTGGGGGCGGGCCGTCCCGGCTGTTTGACTCGGCATCACTGCGCGGCTGCGATATCGAGGTGGGCGGCTGGATCGATCAAGGGATCACCACCAACGGCGCGCTGGTCACCGATCGTTTCAACGGCCCGGTCACCTTCAACGACCGCGCCGACGAATACCAGATGAACCAACTCTACGTGTTTGCCGAGCGCGTTGCGGACACCTGTGGGCGCGGCTTCGACGTCGGCGGCCGCGTCGACCTCTTGTACGGCACCGACCACCGCTTCACCGTTGCCGACGGCCTGGAGGACGATTGGAACCTTGGCGAGCGGTTCTACGGGCTGGCGCTCCCCCAGGCGTATTTGGACGTGGCCGTCGGCGACCTGACGGTCCGCATGGGTCACTTCTACACCATCCTGGGCTACGAGAAGGTGACCGCTCCCGACAACTTCTTCTATTCCCACGCCTACACCAAGCAGTACGGCGAGCCCTTCACCCACACCGGCCTGCTGGGGATCTACGACCTGAACGACTGCTGGTCGTTCCAGGCCGGTTTCCACCGCGGGTGGGACCGATGGGAAGACAACAACAACCAGCTCGGCTTCCTGGGCGGGGTGAGCTGGACCGATCCCTGCGAACGCACCTCGCTGGCGTTCGCCCTGACCACGAGCAACGAGGACGACGCCGGCCAAAACAACCGCTTCGCTTACAGTCTCGTTCTCACCCGCCAGCTCACTAAGCGGCTCAAGTACGTGTTGCAGCACGATCTCGGGCACGAGGACGACGCGCTCACGTCCATTGGCGTGCAGGACGCCGAATGGTACGGCCTCAACCATTACCTCTTGTACGAGCTGAACCCCTGCTGGAGCTTCGGGGTCCGGTACGAGTGGTTCGCCGACGACGACGGGGCCCGCGTCGGCACGCCGCCCCTATTGGCACCTCCCACCGACCGGTTCGCGGGCGGATCGGTTCCCGGCGACTGGCAGGAGTTGACCGTGGGCTTGAACTACAAGCCCAACGACAACGTGACCCTCCGGAGCGAGTGCCGCTGGGACTGGGTCGGCCGGCACTCGCCCTTGGTGGTCGACGGTCCTTTCAACGACTTCGAGGATCGCCACCAGTTCCTCTGGGGCGTCGACCTGATCGTCCAATTCTGAGCGCCGGGGCGCATGTTAACTTGTTCCCAAGCTCCGGCTTGGGACCGAGGTCGTAAGCGCGAAATAACGGGTTGGCCGCCTGCGCTGCTCTTTTCTTGCCGGGCCTCATTGCCCTTGAGGCCGCCCCCCCGAGAGGATACGATTTAGGGGGCGCGCGACACGGGGACATCCACCATGAAGCTGATCATTGCGATTATCCAGCCCAGCCGGCTCGAGGCGGTCAAGGCGGCCCTGGCCGACGTGGAGGTGTTTCGGCTCACCGTGATGGACGTGCAAGGGTTCGGCCGCCAGCGCGGGCAGACCGAGGTTTATCGAGGGCACGAGTTTGCCGTCAACCTGGTCCGTAAGGTGCAGTTGATGATCGCCGTCAACGAAGAGTTTCTCCAGCCCACGATCGACGCCGTCCTCGAGGGGGGGCGCACCGGACGCTCCGGCGCCGTCGGCGACGGAAAGATATTCGTCGTTCCGCTGGAGGACTGCATCCGCATCCGCACGGGCGAGCGGGGTAGCGAGGCGATTTAATCCTCCAACTCCTCATCGTACCGCCTTCGGCTCCGCGGCATGAAGTGGCAGAGGAGGATGCCCCCGAAATAGAGGACCGTCAGCGGGATCGCCATCATCATCATGCTTCCCGGGTCGGCCGGAGTGAGGAGCATCGAGAGGACGGCGATCACCAGGATCGCAATCCGCCACTTCGACAGGTACGTTTCGACGTCGAAGACGCCGATTCGCTGCAAGAAGAGCATCACCAGCGGCAACTGGAACGCGATCCCAAAGCCCAGCGGCAGGATCAGCACGA
>JBDRTC010001235.1:0-20214 GCA_043824335.1 Planctomycetota bacterium
GCACGCCCTTCGATAGAAAGAAGAACGGCCAGCTTCTCGTTCGCCTCTGGGTGTCGCGGGTCGACCGCCAGAGCGCACCGCAAACACTTTTCGGCGGCACGGGCACGCCCCATCAACATCAGGCGGGTGGCGGCCGTGTACTGGGCGCGCGCGTACTGGGCCGGGGATGCCTCGGGAACTCGCAGCAGGTAGCCCAACGCCTCTTCGGAACGATCACTCTTGGCCGTCGCCTCGCCCGCGATCAAAAGCGCCGACGCACACCCGGGACGCTGCTCCAGGACAGCCCGGGCCAGACGCTCCGCCTCCTCGTATTGCTCTCGGATCAATGCGTCGGCCGCTCGCCAAAGCAACCGCTTCCCCGGTTCGGCCAGCAGGACGGGCAGGAAACAGACTGCGGCGCCCACCAAGAGGAGGACGACGGCGACCCATCGCTGATGGACACCGAACCATCGCGCCGCATTCCGCGGCGAGAGCAGCAATCCCATTCGATTCATCGCCGGCAGCACGCAGCTACTTCCGCTCGGTGACGACGCCCCAGATCAGGAAGCCCAAGCCGGCCACCAGGAGCACCAGGCTGGCCGGCACCAGCACTTCAATCGCGAAGACACTGTGCGGAAAGCCGATCAAGTATGCGTGCGAAAACGCTTGTTCCGCAGCCGCGATCAAGATGGCGCCCGTGACCATTCGCATCGACCCGTACCCTCCTCATTGCCCACAAAGCTTCATCCTAGCCCGGGGCCACCGGCTTGGCAACGGTCCGGTTACCGCTTCTTCAAGGTCATGCTGATTCCAAAACTCTCCATCATGATGAACTCAACGGTCGGCCTGCCCCGCGGCCTCCTCTGAAACCGGGAGCCACTGCATCGCGTCGACAACGACGTACCCGTCGGTGTCGGCGTTGGTGATTTCGACGCGGGCCGTGCCGCCGGCGTCGAAGTGGAACGTGCCGAGCGAGAGGAACATTCCGTCGATCGGCGGCTCGACCCGCTGGTTGATCCGCACGGTTTCAGGGCCGCCCGACGCGTGAATCGTCACCGGCGTGTTCGTCGCCCGGTTGCCGAACGCCGCATAGGCGATTCGCACCTCGTACTTCCCCGCCCGGGGCAGGTTCGGCGTGAAACGGATCGACTTGGCGCCCTTCTGCGTGTCGCCGTCGTGCAGGTAGCCGTCGCCAATAAATCGCTCCGACCAGGTCGACTCGCTCCAATAGCCGGTCCGCTCTCCCTCGGAGCAGTCGAGCACGATGCCCGGCAGTTTTAACGCCGCGCCTCCTTCGGGAAACGGCAACCAGGGCCCCACGTCGGCAAGACGCATGTTCTCGTGGGCACGCCGGGCGATCTCGACCAGGCGCTGGGGCTCGTCGTAGACGCGGACTTCGCAAACCGCCGCCGGCTCGCCGAGCACCAGGCGGAGCTTCGACGCCGTCGTGCGATTCAGCCCCAGCACGTGCCGCCGGTGGCGGTTGTCGCTCACGCTCACCAGCGGTTGCCATGCTCCTTCCACCCACGCTTCCAGGGCGAACTGCCTGGGAGCAAGCTCGGCCGTCTGAAACGTAACGTGGACCACGTTCCAGGAAACCGGCCCGTCCCAGGCCAGCTCGATCCAGTGCGGGGCCGGCGCGTCGGGATCGGCCGCCCAGGCGTTCGTCGTCGCGGCGATTCCTTCCCCCACCGCCCGGGCGAAGCCGTTGGTCACGTTGGCCGCGGCCATCACCTCGCCGCCGGAACCGGTGCGATGACTGGAGCCGCTCGGCGTCGCCTGCCGGGCGAGATCCCGCGGGTCGTCGGCCCGCAATTCGATGAGGTGGGCCCCTTCCTTCAAGAGCTGCTGCTGCAGTTCCGAGATGTCGTTTTCGTAGATGCCCCGGGGCGTAGTGTTCTTCTCGACGCACGCGGCCGCGCCGGTGCCTGCGGCGTGGCCGATCACGGCACAGGTGAGCATCACGCGCGTGTTGGCCAGGGCCAGATGGCTGACCGAGATGTTCCGCCCGGCCATCATCAGATTCTCGACGTTCCTCGAATATAGGCAGCGAAACGGGATCGAATAGGGCACGCCCTGGTAGGCGTGCTCCGGGTCGTCGTAATGGGTGCCGAACGAGCCTTGGTGGAAGAAGCCGGCCGGGTGATGGTCGTCGACGATCCATCCGCCAAAGGCGACGCGGTCGGCAAAGAGGGTCTGGTCGCCGATGTCGTTCTGCGTGAGCACGTAGTCGCCGATCAACCGCCGGTTCTCCCGCTTTCCCATCACGTGCCCCACCCAGGCGAGCTTGTAGGCGGCCGCTTTCTCCCGGTACTGGGGGCAGTGGTTCTTGGTGTGGTCCCAGAGTCCGTGGATGAGGCGCAACAGGTCGTCGCGGATTTCCTCGCCGTCGGCGTAGGTGTCGCGCAGCCCGCCCAGCTCGAACTTCCACTGGTACCCGATCGCCGTCGAGGTCGGTAGCGGCGGGTGCCGCCCCGGGGTGAAATCGTCGCAGGAGGGGAACTTGTAGATCCACGGCGGGGCCTCGAACGGCTGGGGCGAATCCGTGCGCTCTGGAAAATACTTGAGCCCGTTCCCCATCGTGTGCCGGCTGGCGACTTCCGGCGCCCAGGGTTCGTTGTGGAGAGACTTGGGTTCCTTGCCGTGGCGATACTCGGCGCCGGCCGCCACGCCGATGACGGCATCGCCGGTCGAGTCGATCACGATCTTGCCGGGGAAACGCATCCGCCGGCCCGCGTGAACGTCCACCGCCAGCACCGCGGCGATTCTTTGTGAAGAGCCCGGCTCCATCTCGACGCCGGTGGCGTGCGTGTTCAGGTAGAGATCCAGGTTCGGCTCCAGGCCCACGAAGCGGAGCAGGCGTTTCGAGTAGAGCTTCCCCTCGCGCACCCGCTGATCGCCGGTGGTTCGATATTCCTCGACGATGCCCGTTTCGCGGGGATCGAGCGGGTAGCGGGCCCGGTACACGCCCGGCGTCACGCCGACCGGCGGCACGAGGATCTCGGTGCTGGCGTTTCCGCCCAGCAGGGGCCGGTTCTGGATCAGGGCGGTGCGGGCGCCGTTTCTGGCAGCGGCCACCGCGGCGGTTGAGCCGGCCAGCCCGCCGCCGACGACCACCACGTCGTACGGGCCCATCGCCTCCACCTCGCGGCTCACCCCGCCATGCTTCTCGCGCAGCGCGGCCAGCGCTTCGTGGTCGGCGGGGGGCGTCCAGCGCGGATCGTCGGAGAAGACGAGCACGTCGCACCGGCCGTAGTAGCCGGTCAGGTCGTCGAGCCGCACCTCGACCTTGCCGGATAGCTCGTGCGTGCCCCCATCTTCCCACTGCCAGCCCGCCTTGCCGCTTTGCCCGAACGCATGATCGACCGGCCGGCCGGCCAACAGAATTCCAAACCGGCCCGGGTGGTGCTCGGGCGTCCAGTCGTTGGTCCGCGCCCAAAGGCGATAGCGGCCAGCCTTTGGGAGCGTGACAGTCGTCACCGCATCCTCAACCGGCTCGCCCAGCCCGATCGCCATCAAATAGGGCGAGCCCATCTGATCGATGAACTGGGCGTCGACGGTCCATCCGCCCCGCTCGTCAAAACGCTCGGTTTCCAGCCACACGGGCTCCCCGCCCGCGGCCAAACCCACCAGCCAGCCCAGCGCCAAAAGCGCGCCGGCAACCGCTCGCACTTTCATGGGACCCTTCCTGCGGTTCGAGCTGCTTGTCAGCCAACCATTCTACTCCAGGCCAGGCAAGCATGCCCGAGAATTCCAGAACGCCCGAAACCTTGGGCTTCGTCTCAAAACTCGGTTGGGGTGGCTGGCGGCTGAGCGAAGCGAAGCCCCAGGGTCGCACGGTTCTGGAGGAGAAAAGGGGACGTTACTGATTCATGGAGGAAGCATGTAATTAATCAGTGATGTCCCCTTTTCTTCCCCCTTTTCTTCCCCGCGTACATTGTTCGTCGACGCCAACAGCCGCAGTTGGGTGGGAGTTTTCATCAATGCCCCCATGAGTGCTGAATATCACTTCAAGCCTCAGGCGACGTGCCGTCGTTTGTTATGCTGAAGCATAACCTACGCGTTACCCCGCTTCCGTGAAAGAGAAAAAGCCGCACTACGTTTTCGCCCCCACCTTCGTACCCAGGCAGCGGCCGATTTGGCGGACGGCTTGGCGGAGGCGGTTTTCGTTTTCGACGAGGGCGAGGCGGAGGTAGCCTTCGCCGGCGGGGCCGAAGGCGGCGCCGGGGCTGGCGACGAGGTCGGCCTCTTCGAGAAGCTTCATGGCGAAGTCGAAGGAGGTCATTTGGCTGGCCCAGGGCTCGGGGATCTTGGCCCAGAGGAACATCGTGGCCTTGGGGCGCTGGATGGGCCAGCCGAGCCGCTCGAGGCCCGTGCAAAGAACGTCGCGGCGGCGCTGATACACTTGGGCCTGGGCCTCGACCGCCGCGTCGGTATCACGCAGGGCCACGATCGAGGCGATCTGGATCGGCTCGAACATGCCGTAGTCGTAGTAGCTCTTGATCGTCGCAAGCGCCCGGATCATCTCGGCGTTGCCCGAGCAGAAGCCCACGCGCCAGCCGGCCATGTTGTAGCCCTTGCTCATGGTCGTCAACTCGATGCCCACGTCGATCGCCCCGGGCGCGGAGAGGAAGCTGGGGGCCTTGTAGCCGTCGAACGTGACGTCGGCGTAGGCCAGGTCGCTGATGACCATGAACCCGTACCGCTTGGCCAGCTTGACCACCTCGACGTAGAACTCGGGCTCGACAATCGCCGTGCTTGGGTTGTGGGGAAAATTGACGATCAGGAGCTTGGGCCGGGGATAAAGATGCTGGCAGGTGTAGGCGATGTTGGAGAGGAGCTTTTCGCTATCCGAAACCTCCAGCAGAATCTCGTTTCCCGAGGCCAAGGCCACGGCGAACAGGTGGGCCGGGTACGACGGGGCCGGCACGATCGCCGTGTCGCCCGGGCCCATCAGCGCCAGGCAGAGGTGGCTGAACCCCTCCTTGGAGCCGAGGCAGACGATCACCTCCCGCTCGGGATCGAGCCTGACGCCAAAGGTTTTGAAGTACTTGCCGGCCACCTCGCGGCGAAGGTTCAACAGCCCTTGCGCCTGGCTGTAGCCGTGGGTTTTGGGGTCCCGGGCGGCCTCGGCCAGTTTCTCGATGACTAGGTCCTGGGGCGGGTCGGAGGGGTTTCCCATCCCCAGGTCGATCACGTCGTCGCCGGCCCGGCGCTTCTCGTACATCAACCGGTTGATCCGGGCGAACAGGTAGGGAGGCAGGCGCTTGACCCGGTCGGCCACTTCGATGGAAAAGGCCCGGCTCTCGTTGATCGGCTCGCTCGGGGGATCCCGGTCGGTCATCACTGTGTCACTGCCTCGACTGCGTCGTCCCGCGAGGAACAGATCGGCCAGAGGGTGTCGAATCGGGTGATGCGGAGGATTTCATGGCCGGTCTCCGACAGATTGCACAGCGCCATCGTTCCGCCCCGGGCGCGCACCCGCTTCCACAGGGCGGTCATCACCTGCAACATGCAGGTGCCGAAATAGGACGACTTTTCGAGGTCGATCACGGCGTTTTGCAGATCGGCTCGCTCTAACCGGTCGAGTATTTCGGCCAGCTCGAACGCCATCTCGTCCCCAGCCAGGCTGCCGGCGCTGGCCCGGGTTGTCACGATCAGCGTGCTGCCCTCGATGGTAGTATCGAAGATTTTCGGAAGGGACATCACGAATCCTCGCTCTTAGGCTGGGTCGGTTTCGGGATCAGGGCGTTTGATGAGCGTTACCGCGTTGCCCGCGTCGTTGTAGACGACCTCGTCGGTCAAGGTTCGCATCAAAAGGACGCCTCGCCCTCCCGTTTTCTCGAGGCTGTTCGCGTCGGCCGAGGAAGGCAGCACGGCCGGATCGAAACCGGAGCCGTCGTCGCGTACCACGAACGTCCCTTCCGAAGGCGCGAGCTTCGCCTCGACGTGAATACGCCGGTCGCAGTAGGGCGGTTCGGCCCGGCGGCGGGCCACCAACGCGTCGTAAGCCGCCTTGTCTTGCTCGCGCAGGTCGCGTCCGACCTCGAGGTTCCCACGATAAAGGGCATTCTTGAGCGCTTCCTCCAAGGCGACCCCGAGCCGGGTGCCTTCGGCCTCGCCACAGAGACCGATGCGAACCGCCTCATCCTGCAAATGGGTGGCCAGCGGAGCGATCAACTCGGGATCGTTCTCCAGAACAAAGCTGCACTGGTTCTTGGCCATATGGCCCATCAACTCCATTTCGCGACGTTTGTGAAAGGCAAGCGCCAGCACGTCGCGGACCGTGTCCAAAAGGCTCTCCTCAAGCCTCGCCTTGGGAACGTAGCTGGCCGCGCCCTTCTCGAGCGCTTGGATGGCCGTTTCGTCGTTGCCCTGGCCCGTGATGAGAACGACGGGCAAAGACGGGTATTTTTTTGTCACCAGGCCGACCAGTTCCAGGCCGTCCATTTCAGGCATCACCAGGTCGGTCACGATCAGGTCGAAATGAGCATGCTCCATCTTCGCCAGCGCGTCGGCGCCGTGCTCCGCGTACTCGATCTGCAACTCGGCATCCTCCCCGAGGAGCTTCCCGACCAGGCGACGGTCGACCGCCGAATCGTCCACGACCAGTACGCTTGCCATTCGTCGAGTCCCGAACACTGGACCGATCGGCCATCGGGCCCAAACGACTTCCGTCAGACACCCCGACCGCCCCGCCCGTTCGCCAGTATTCTACCAGAGTCTAACAGAACCAGAGTGAGCCGTGCCAGCCCCCCTGATTACGCATACTCCTGATACAGTGGCGTGATGATCAGTTCCGGGACGATCGCCCTTGGCGGCAGCTTGGCGATGGCCACGACCATCACGGCGATGTCGTCCGGATCGAGCATTTGGGCCAGCTTTTCGGGGGGCGTAGGAGTGGGTCTCTGGGCGAGGATCGGCGTGTTCACCTCGCCGGGATAGACGTTGGTTACGTGGATTCCGTTGGCCCGCTCCTCCAGGCCGATGGTGGTGCCCATGGCGCTCATGGCAAACTTGGCCCCGCAATAGCCTGCCCCGCCCAGCTTCATCGCCCGTTTCCCCGCAATCGACGAGATGTTCACGATCAGCCCGCTTTGGCGCCGGCGCATGCCGGGCAACGCGGCATAGATGCAGTTGAAGGCGCCCGTGGCGTTGATCGCCAGCATGCGGTCCCAGTCGTCGGGCGTCAGCTCGGTGATGGCGCGATTGGGGACGTTGATTCCGGCATTGTTGACCAGGATGTCGAGCGATCCCCACTGTTCCTCCAGCCAGGCGAACAGGGAGTTGACGGCCTCGCGGTCGGCCACGTCGCACGCCCGGGTGAGGAGGGGCGGGTGGCCGTCGAACTCGGCGGCCGCGGCGTTGAGCTTGTCGAGACTGCGGCCGGTGATGGCCACTTTCGCTCCTTCTCGGGCGAGCGCCACGGCGATCGCCAACCCGATCCCGCTCCCCCCTCCGGTGACCAACACGCTTTTCTCTTGGAGTTCCATTCGATGTGCTCCGGTTCCGAGCGGCGGGCAAGCCGCCTTTTTCAACGGGCTGCGGACACCCAACCACAAGATCAAAGTTGACAGGACATTCGTAAACCCCCTTTGTACCGCAGTCGTCCGACCAAACAAGGGGGGGCGATGATCCCCCTGCTTGCGACGCGTCCCCCGGCGGGGGATAATGGATGCCATGGTCGCCGAGCGTCGACAACTCGACAACACGATCGAAATCGTCACGCCTGAGAACATTGCGTTCCGCTACCAGGTCGCCGGGCCCTTTCGCCGGCTGCCGGCCTACCTGATCGACCTGGGAATCCGCGCGGGGCTTTTCTTGGGCGTCACCCTCTTCGTGATGATCGTGTTCGGGCTGGCCGGGCTTCCGATACCGGGACTCGGGCTGACGCTCGTCTTTCTCTTTGCGTTGGAGTGGTTCTACGGCGGGCTGTTCGAGGCCTTTTGGAACGGCCAGACGCCGGGAAAACGGCTGTTGCGGATCCGCGTGCTGACGATCGACGGCCAACCGATCAGCGGGCTGCAGGCCGTGCTGCGTAACGTGCTTCGGGTCGTGGACCAGCAACCCGTGACGTTTTGCCTCTTGGGGCTCGTCGCGGCTGCACTGAACGACCGGTTTCAGCGGCTGGGCGATCTGGCCTGCGGCACGATGGTGGTGCTCGAAGAGCGTCCCTGGTTTTTTCGAGAAGACGGCGTGATCCGGGTCGACCACCCGGAGGCAATCCGGTTGGCCGGAGAAGTGCCGGCCAGTTTCCAGGCCAGCCCCACGCTGGCCCGGACGCTGGCCAACTACGTCGAACGGCGGGCGTATTTCCCTCCCCTAAGGCGGCTGGAAATCGCCCTGCAACTGGCCGAGCCCCTCCGGGAGCAGTTCGACTTTCCGCCGAACACCAACCCCGACCTGCTGCTCTGCGCCTTGTACCGGCGGACGTTCATCACCGACAAGGACGAGGAAAGCTCGACCCTCCCGGGCTCGCCCTTTCAAGAAGCAGGCTCGCCGTTTGCCCCGTCCGAAGCGACCGCCACCGAAAGCGAAAACAAGAACGAGAACGCGGCCGCCGCCCGCGATCAACCCAACCTGACCTGGTCCGCAACCGAGAAATGACCGTGAATCCCCCGTTCATCATTCATCATTCATCATTCATCGTTTCCCCATGAAGGTCTCCGACCTGCTAAGATCCCGGCAGGCGAACTGGCGGGAGCTGGAACAGCTTTGCTCCCGGATGGAGGGCCGGTCGCGCCGCGTGTTGGACGCGGCGACCGTCAGTCGATTCTCCTCCCTGTATCGCGCGGCGTGCGCCGATTTGGCGTTGGCCGACGCCTACCAACTGCCGACGACGACGATCCAGTACCTGCACCGCCTGGTCGGCCGGGCGCACAACCAGCTTTACCGCAGCCGCACGTTCAACTTCTCGACCTGGAGCCGGCAGTTGTTGGTCGACGTGCCGCGCCGCCTCTTTTCCGACAACTCGCTCCGCCTGGCGTTCTCGGTTTTCTGGGGCATGTTCCTCCTCTCGGCGTTCATGGCCTATACCACGCCCGGGTTCTCCCAGCGGGTGCTGGGACAAGACGCGATCATGGGCCTCGAGGCGATGTACTCCGAGCCGATCCAGGGGCGCGGGATCGACTTGAGCGGAGGGATGGCCGGGTTTTACATCCAGCACAACACCGGGATCGGCCTCCAGTGTTTCGCGTTCGGACTGTTGTTCGGCGTGGCCGGCTTGTACATCACGGCCACAAACGCCGCCTTCCTGGGCGCAGCCTTCGGTCACATGGCCACCGTGCCGCAGGCCGACAACTTTTTCCACTTCGTCACCGCGCACGGGCCGTTCGAACTGACGGCCGTCGTGCTCTCGGCCGCCGCCGGGATGAAGATGGGGTTCTCGCTCATCGATACGGGCGGGCTCCGGCGGATCGACGCGCTGCGTCGGGCCGGGCGCGATGCCATGCCCACAATGGGGGCCGCCATGGTCATGTTTTTTCTGGCGGCGCTCGTCGAAGGCTTCCTTTCCCCGTCGGCGGCGCCGTACTGGACCAAGGCCCTCGTGGGCGTGCTGTCGGCCGGGTTGTTGACCGTCTATTTCGCCGTCCTCGGCTATCCGCCGCGAGGAGACTGACCTTGCAGTTGGACAAGACTCCCCGCATCGCCGTCCGCGAGCGCCAGTTCGTCGATCTCCTCGACCTGGCGCTTTGCCTGATCCGCGCTTACCCGGGGCCGCTCCTGGGGGCGCTGGCCGCCGGCATCGTGCCGATGATGCTCTTGAACCGCTGGCTGTTGGCCGATTTCGTCGAATGGGACTTCGCGTTCGGCTTCCCGGCGCAGTACCTGTTCTACATGGCCCTCTTGATCTTGCTGGAAGCGCCTTTGGCCACCGCGCCGGCCACGTTGTACCTGGGCAAGGCCGTCTTTGACGAACGGCCCAAGGCCGGCGAGATCGGGCGCGAGTTTCTGCAGTCGCTTGCGCAACTGCTCATCTACCAGGTGCTCCTGCGGCCGTGGCATGTTCGCTGGCCGTACTTGAATGAAGTGATCCTGCTGGACCGAAACCCCATGCGGCGGAAATCTCCCCACGGGGAGTCGACGCTGAACCGCAGTCGCGTCCTCCACCGGGGCGAGGGAGGCGACCTGTTCGCCCGAGGGTTCGCCGCGGCCGTTGTGGGCGGCCTCTTGTTCACTTCGATCTGGCTCTCGATCCTGCTGGTCCGGGCGATGCTGATCGGCCGGTGGGAGCAGGCGTTCGACACGCCGATGTACACCTTCTACTATCCCCTGGCGATCTGGGTTGTGGTCGCCTACTTTGCCGTGGTGCGGTTTCTCAGCTACCTCGACTTGCGGATTCGCCGCGAAGGCTGGGAGGTGGAACTCCGCATCCGCGCCGAACGGGCCAGGATGGAGAGAAAGTGGCAATGACGGTCGCCGGATATTGGTTGTCGCTGGCGCTGGCGCTTGGGTTGGGTCTGCCCGATGGGGAGCCCCCATCAGGGCGTGGCACGGGTGGCTTGCCCACCCGTGTTGCTTCGACACTGGCTGACCAGCAGCCAGTGCCACCCATCCTGCCTGGAGGTTCGAGACTGGCTGGCCGACATTCAGTACCACCCTTGGTGCTGGGGATGGCCGACCGTGAAGAGTCGGTCGCCGCCGGGCGCGAGGTGCTCGATCGTTGGGTGTGGCCCTATCCCTGGTACGATCCCCAGACCGACGGCGTGCGCCGGATCGACGTCGTCGAGCCCTGGTACCTGCGATGGGAGTGGCTCTGGGAGTGGCTGGGCGACCTGTTTCGCTTCACGTGGGGCGGAATCGGGGCCCTGTCGTGGCTGGAGTGGGTTGCCTGGGCCGCGATCGTGATCCTGCTCGGCTTGCTGGTGTACCTCATGATTCGCACGGTGCGGAAACGCCGGCTCGGGAAATTGGGCTCCTCGGGCGAAGCGGGGCAGCCGGACAGCGCCGAGGAGAAACGCCGCGTCGAGGCCCTGCCGTCGGCCGTGGGCCGCAACCGGGCCGATTTGTTGGCCGCCGCCCGGCAGTGCTACGACGAAGGAAACTACGGCGAGGCGATCATCTACCTGTTCAGCCACCAGCTCGTCGAGCTCGACAAGGGCCAGCTCATCCGCCTCGCCAAGGGGAAGACCAACCGCCAGTACCTCCGGGAGCTTGGCCGGCGCCTCCCGCTCCGCAGACTTCTGGGGCAAACGATGGTGGCCTTCGAAGACACGTTTTTCGGCAACCACGCGATCGACCGGGCCCGGTTCGAGTCGGTCTGGTCGCGGCTGGGAGAGTTCGAGGCGCTCGTCGCCGGGGGGGCCGCATGAGTCGTGCATCCTCCCCAAGGGCCCCTTCCCAATACAAGCTCGCGGCGATGATTGCCTTCCTGGTGATCGTCATGGTTTTTCTCGCGCTCGTAAGCGGCCCGAAGGAAATCAAGGGAGGCTACGGTCAGCGCGTGGGCGAGTCCTGGCACAGCGTGAACGGCACGGGCGTGCTGGGCAAGATGTTTGAAGAGGCGGGCCATACCGTCTTTTCCTGGCGGATGCTCTCGCCCCGGCTTCGTGGGCGGGCCGACTGTATTGTCTGGTTCCCCGACGACTTCCAGCCGCCCGAGGAGGACGTGCGCCAGTGGCTCGAAGACTGGCTCACCGAAGCGCCCGGCCGCACGCTGATCTGCGTGGGCCGCGATTTCGACGCCGCCGTATGGTACTGGGACACGATCGCCGCAGACGCGCCCGAGGAGCAGGAGAAGGAGATCCAGCGACGCAAGTGGGAGGTGAAGAGCGATTTCATGTCCAGCCTCGGGGCGCTCTCCCAGGCGGAAGACTGCGATTGGTTCACGCTCAAAGGGGGCCAAAAGCGCCGGCAGGTGCGTTCGCTCGAGGGAAAGCCCGAGTGGCTCGACGGGGTTGACCCGTCGCGGCTCGGAATCGAGCTGAACCACCGCATGGTGCCTTCCGACGGTGCGGAAGTGCTTCTGGAGTCGGAAGGCGACGTGCTCATCAGCGCCGAAGCGTTCGGCGAGAGCCGCCTGATCGCGGTGGCCAACGGCTCCTTTCTCTTGAACCTGCCGCTGGTGAATCACGAGCATCGCAAGCTGGCCGGACAGTTGATCGACGAGGTGGGGCCACCCGAGCAGACCGTGGTCTTCCTGGAGAGCGGCCCGATGGGGCTCTTTCCCTGGGACGAGGACCCGACGGCGGGTCCCCCGACCGGACTGGAGATTTTCAGCGTCTGGCCGACCAATTGGATCCTCTTGCACCTGGCCGTGGTGGGGATTCTCTTTTGCTTTTTTCGGTTTCCGATTTTCGGTCGGCCCCGGGACCCGGAGCCGGAGGCTGCCAGCGACTTCGGCCGCCACGTCGAGGCGTTAGGCGAATTACTCGGACGTTCCGGCGACACGGCCTACGCCGCAAGCCGCCTGGCCCACTACCAACAGCTCACCCATCCCGATTCGGCCGCCTCCCGCGCCTCGCGATCCGAAGCGGCTCGACACGGGGGGAATTGAGGATTGCAGATTGCAAATTGCAAATTGAAAATTGCAGATTGAAAATTGAGAATTACTCCTGGTTCCCAAGCTCCTGCTTGGGAATCGAGGTCCGCGGAACTCCGGTCCGTTCCCAAGCAGAGCTTGGGAACGAGTGGGTGCAAACAGCCTAACAGCCTAACAGTCCAACAGCCCGAACCCCGAACCCTCGACTCCAAAATGCCCGAATCACCGTTTGAACCGAACCCGGGTCAGCTTCGCTCGCAAGAAGGGGCGCCGGAGCCTTCTCCTCCCCCCTCCGAGGCCGCGCCGGAAAGTCCCGTGCCGCTTTCGGATCGGCCGGCCGACGATCCGCTGATCGCGGTGCCGTCGGAAACGGCCCTGGAGCCCCCGCGGCAGGACTCGCCCACAAGGCGTCTCTTCGACCGCATCACGGCCGAGGTCCGCAAGATTTTCGTGGGCCAGGAGGAGCTGGTTCTGGGCACGCTGGTGGCCTTGTTTTCCAGGGGGCACGTGCTGATCGAGAGCGTGCCCGGGTTGGGCAAAACACTGTTCGTGCGCACGCTGGGCCGCGTGCTGGGTTGCAAGTTCGGGCGGATCCAGTTCACGGCCGACCTGATGCCGTCGGACATCACCGGCTCGCTCGTCTTCGACATGAAGACCCAGGAGTTCAACTTCCGGCCCGGGCCCATCTTCACGCAGTTGCTCCTGGCCGACGAGATCAACCGTTCCCCGGCCAAGACACACGCCGCGCTGTTGGAGATCATGCAGGAGTACCGGGTCACGGTCGAGCGGACCAGCCACCAGATCGAGCGGCCGTTCCTGGTGATGGCCACCCAAAACCCAATCGAAACCGAAGGCACCTACGCCTTGCCCGAGGCACAGCTCGACCGCTTCATGTTCAAGCTGGTGATCGACTATCCCTCAGGCAAGGAAGAGGCCGAGATCCTCGCCATGCACAGCGTGCAGGTCGAGCTCGACAGCCGGCTCGAACAGCTCGAGACGGTCACCTCCCCGGCCCAGATCGTCGAGACGACCCGTCAAACGGGCGACGTGCTCGTCGACCCCAAGCTGCTCGACTACATCAACACGCTGGTCCGGCAGACCCGCCAGTGGCCGCAGTTTCACCTGGGCGCTTCCCCCCGGGCAGGGCTCGCCCTGATGCGGGGCGCCCGGACCTCGGCCCTGTTCAACGGCCGGGATTACGCCGTGCCGGACGACGTGGTCGAGCTGGCCCTGGCGGCCCTGCGGCATCGGGTGATCCTTTCGGCCGAGGCGGAAGTGGAGGGGAAGAGCGTCGACGAGCTATTGGGCGAACTGATCCGTTCGGTGGAGGTGCCCCGACTTTGACTTTAAGCCCCCTCTCCTTCGTGCTCTTGAAGCTGGCGGCGGCGGGCCTGCCGCTTGTGGCGCTGGCCTGGCGGCTCCGCATCTACCCCGACCGGCGCCTGGTCTTCCTGGCCCTGGTGCCGGCGCTTTTGTCGTTCGGACTCTTGGGCACCCCGGGCTTCTTCTGGCCGCTGGTGGGGCTGGACGCGGTTTTGGTGCTGGTCGCCGCCGCGGATCTGGCTTCGCTCCCTCGACGCTCGGCCTTCTCGGTCGAGCGCCGGGCGGTGCGAGTCGCTTCGCTCAGGAAGCGGCACCCGGTGAGCCTGACGGTATCGAACCACTCCCGCCGCAACTACCCGGTCACGGTTCGCGACGGCGTGCCGCACCTGTTGAATCCCCGGCCGGCCGAGTTCACCGCCGGGATCGAAGCGCGGAGCCGCATGACGTGGGATTACGTGCTGCGCCCCGGACGACGCGGGGCGTTCACCCTCGCGCTCGTACACCTGAAGGCGCGAAGCCGCCTGCGATTCTGGCAGCGGCTCATCGACTACACTTGCGAGACGGTGCTGCACGTTTATCCCGACATGCAACAGCTCGCCCAATACGCCGTGTTGGCCCGAACCAACCGGCTCAGCCAGCTCGGCGTCCGCCGCACGCGCCGGGTCGGGCGGGACCACGACTTCGAGCGCCTGCGCGACTACACGGTCGACGACAACTACAAGCACATCGACTGGCGGGCGACCGCCCGGCGGCGGAAGCTGACGGTCAAGGATTATCAGACCAGCCAGAGCCAGCGGATCCTCTTCCTCCTCGACTGCGGCCGGATGATGACCAACGAGGCCGCCGGGCTGAGCCTGTTGGATCACGCCCTGAACGCCGTCTTGATGCTCAGCTACGTGGCGCTTCGTCAATCGGACAGCGTGGGGCTGATCTGCTTTTCCGACGAGATCCACGCCTACGTGCCGCCCCGCGGCGGCATGAACCAAATGAACCGGCTCCTCAGGGCCGGCTTCGACCGTTTCCCCCGGCTGGTCGAATCCCGCTACGACCAGGCCTTTCGGTACCTGGCCTCCCGCACCCGCAAACGGTCGCTGGTGGTGCTCGTGACCAACGTGATCGACGAAGTGAACGCCAACCAGGTCCAGCAGTATCTCACGAACCTGGTGGGCCGCCACTTGCCCTTGGGCGTGCTCCTGCGCGATCGGCGCTTGTTCGACGCCGTCGAGGTGGAACATCCCCAAAAAGACGCCTTCTGGCGGGCCGCGGCCGCGGCCGAAATCCTCGCCTGGCGCCACCAGGTGCTCGCCGATTTGAAGAGAAAAGGGGCCCTGACGCTCGATGTCTTCCCCGAGCAGATGACCTCGCCGCTGGTGAACCGTTACCTGGAGATCAAGGCGAGGCATCTTTTGTAAGGATGAATTCTGAAGGATGAAGGATGAATGAAGAGTCCTGGTAAGGAGAGACTGGAAATGAAGAAGGACAACGTAACGCGTCGCTCCTTTTTGAGGACCGGGGCTTCCGGCGCGGCGGCGGCTGGTACGGCCAGCTTGTTTGCGGCGCCGGCGCCGGTCCGGGCGCGGAATCTGAACTCGAACCTGCGAGTGGGCTTCATCGGGACCGGGGGGCGGGGAAGCGCCCACCTCGGAATCGTGCTCCAGAAGCAACAGGCCGGCGAGGATGTCGAGGCCGCCGCCGTCTGCGACGTTTACAGCGTCAACCTCCAGAGGGCCGCCGACCGGATTCGGAAAACCGTGGGCACCGATCCACGAACGACGGGTGACTATCGCGAGCTGACGGCGAGCGCCGACGTTGACGCGATCGTGATCGCCACGCCCGACCACTGGCACGCCAGGCAGACGATCGACGTCCTGGAGGCGGGCAAGCACGTCTACTGCGAGAAGCCGATGACCCACACGATCCAAGAGGCCCAGGACGTGGCGGCCGCCTGGAAGACCTCGGGCAAGGTCGTGCAAGTGGGCGTCCAGCGCACCAGCGATGGCCGCTGGAAGGCCGCCAACCAGTTTATCCGCGAAGGCCGGATCGGAAAGGTGGTTCAGGCCCAGACCGAGTTCTACCGCAACAGCCGGGTCGGCCAATGGCGCTATTTCAGGCTGGAACGGGAGATGACGCCCAAGAACATCGACTGGAAGGCGTTCCTGGGCACCGAATTCGGCTTGGCTCCCGACATGCCCTTCGACCGGGCCCTCTTCCGGCAGTGGCGCTGCTATTGGCCGTTCAGCTCAGGGCCCTACACCGATCTGTTCGTCCACCGCCTCACGCCGATGCTCGTCGCCTTGGGCGTGCGGTATCCGCGCCGCGTGGTTGCGGGCGGCGGCATCTACCTGGAGTACGACGGGCGGGACGTCCCCGACACGGCCACGCTGGTGGCCGACTACGACGCCGGGCTTCAAGTCCTCATCACGGCCACGATGCTCAACGCGCACACGATCGAGCAATGTATTCGCGGCCACTACGGGACGATCCTCTTCGACCTTGAAAGCGACGGCTTCGAGGTCGAGCCCGAGCGATATCAAATCACCCGAAGCCACGACTTCGAGCACAAGCACGTGGAGGCTCTGCTTCCGGACAACGAGACCGACGCCCACTGGGAGAATTTTTTGGGCGCGATCGAGCAGGATGATCCCCAGGCCGCCAACAACCCGCCCGACCTTGGGGCGGCGGCGGTGGCCACCGTCACCATGGCCGCCGAGAGTTACCGCAACGGCCAGGTTTACGAGTGGGACGCCGCGGAGGAGAAGCCGATTCCGAGCGGCCCGGCCTACGCCCGAATGTGGGAGGAGATGTCGCAAGCGCAAAGCGCCCCGCGGCACGTTCCCGGCTGGGCCCCGTTCGACGCCGACGCGATGTTCAGCCGGCAGGTCCCCCGCGACGAGCAGAAGCTCGAAGGCCGGTGGCCGGACGCCCAGACCGATCCAGCCGTCGAGTAACGTCCTGGTCTTACCCACCACTAAGCGGGACAAGGAAAAGCCTGCACGGTCGGGTGCCACTGGCGTCTCGCCAGTGCACGGGCAAGATGCCCGTGGCACCCGAAGACACCGTGCAACCTATAGTCCTTCCCGCTTAGAGAGCGGCGTCGAGATTCGGCAGCGTCTGCTTGAGCTTTTCGACGCCCTCGGCGGTGACTTCCGTGTGACCGACGTTGAGTTTCTTCAGACTGCCGAGCCCGGCGAGATGTTCCAGGCCGGCGTCGGTGATCGAGTTCTCTGCGAGGTCGAGCGTTTCGAGCTTGGCGAGTCTGGCCAGATGCTTCAGTCCCTCGTCGCCCACCCGCGTGCTCTTGAGGCTCAGCCACTTGAGGTTCGACAAACCGGACAGATGCACAAGGCCCTCGCCGGTGACCTGGGTGTGCCAGAGGTCGAGCCGCTGGAGGTTCGCCAGTGCGGCGAGCGGTTCGAGGCCGGCATCGTCGATGCCGGTCAGCTCGCTCAGATCGAGCTTCGTTAGCTCGGTCATGCCCTTGAGATGGACCGTGGCTGCGCCGGTGAAGTAGTTGTCGCGGAGGCTCAACTGGGTCAGGGTCGTCATCCCGGCCAGATGGGCCAGGGCGTTGTCGGTGAGGTTGCACCGCATGATCGTCAGGTCTTCCAGCTTGAGACCGGCCAGGTGCTCCACGCCGGCATCGGTAATGCCGCAGTCCTCCAAGCTCAAGGTCGTCAGTTCGGTCAGCCCCTTGAGATGTTCGAGGCCCGTGTCGGTGATGCCGTAGCTTCTCAGCTTCAGGCTCTTGAGATTCGTGAGCCCTTTGACGTGCTCCAGTCCCGCGTCGCCGAATTGCATGCACCCCCGGAAGTCGAGCAGCTTGAGCCGGGTCATCTCCTTTAGATGGGCGACGCCGTCGTCGGTGAAGTTGTTGTAGAGGAGGTGCAAATACTGGAGGTTCGGAAAGTCTCCGAGCACGGCCAGCGCTTCGTCGTCGAGGTAGGTGCTGCGGCGGAGGTTGAGGTTCCGCAACTCGGGCAGCGGCTCGAGCGCCTTGACCCCTTCGAGCGTGATCTCCGTGTTCTCCAGCACAAGCTCCTTGAGGTTCTTCAGGGCCGCCAGCTTGGCGATCCCCTCGTCGTGGATCTCGGCGCCGAACAGCTTGAGCGTCGTCAGATCGGTGAGCTTGGCAAAGAGTTCCAGGTCGGCGTCGGTGGCGGCGATCTGCAAGGTATCGAGGTCCACCTCGGTGACCGCTCCCGATCCGTCGCGCTTCAGCGCGCCCCCCAACTGCTCGACCCTCGCCACGGCGGCCGCGACGTCTTCCGGGTTGGGGCGGGGCTCCTCGACGGCCGCCCCTGCCTCGTCGGGTGTCGCCTCGTCGGCCGCCGGTTCCGTTTCCACGCTGGAGGGACCTGGTGGCCGAGGCGGCACGGACTCTCGTTCCACGGGGGCAGGGCAACCGGCCATCCAGACAACGCCGAGCAGGCTGACAAGCGCGATCCAAGGTTTCATGACGTCGAATCTCCGTGTAGGAATACCGTAAGGTTACTCTCCCCCCGCGTTTCTCGCCGGGAAAGCCAGCCTACCGGACGGCCGCCGGCAAGGCAATTCCTGTTGGATAACTATGCCGTTTTCCCTCCGCAGAGGGGCGAAGTTGCTGATCGGCGAAAACTTGCGGGCGGTGCATGGGCAGGCTATCGTATAGGCTTGACTGCAAAGTAGCGGTGGGCATTTTCCGCGCCCACCGCATCCACCCACGAGGAGAATCGTCATGCCGACTAGAGCCAATCGTCGCCAATTCCTGCAAACGACCGCCGCAACCGGGATGGGATATTGGGTTGCAGGTGGTGTGCACGCGCAGGAGAGCAAGTCGCCCAACGAGCGGATCGCGATGGCCAGCGTGGGGATCGGGGGAAAGGGCTCCAGCGACTCGGCCGACGCGGGAGGCAGCGGCGACATGGTCGCCATCTGCGACATCGACGAAAAGCGACTGGAAGCCGCGGGAAACAAGTTCCCCAAGGCCAGGAAATTCGTCGACTTCCGTTGGATGCTCCAAGAGATGGAAGAGAGCATCGACGCCGTCACCGTGAGCACGCCCGACCACTGCCACGCTCCGGCCGCCCTGATGGCCATGCGGATGGGCAAGCACTGCTTCTGCCAGAAGCCGATGACCCACTCGATCTACGAAGCCCGCCTGATGGGTCAGGTGGCTCGCGAGAAAGGGCTCGCCACGCAGATGGGCAACCAAGGTACGGCCATGGACGGGTTGCGCGAGGCGGCCGCGCTGGTCCAGGCCGGCGCGCTCGGCAAGGTTAGCGAGGTCCACGTCTGGACCAACCGTCCCATTTGGCCCCAGGGGGGCGACCGGCCGGAGTGGTCCCTCTGTCCCGAAAATGTTCGATGGGATCGCTGGCTCGGCCCGGCACCGTACCGGACATTTGCCCAGGGCTACCATCCCTTCTCCTGGCGGGGCTGGTGGGATTTCGGCACCGGGGCCTTGGGCGACATGGCCTGCCACACCCTGAACATGCCGTTTGCGGCGTGCGACCTGCGTGACCCGGTCTCCGTCCAGGCGGTCACCTCGGGCCACAACAAGGACAGCTACCCCAAGTGGTCGATCATCACCTTCGAGTTTGCCGCCACCGACTCCCGGCCGGCCGTGAAGCTCCTCTGGTACGACGGCGGCAAGCGGCCCGACAAGGAACTGCTCGACGGCAAGACGCCCTCCGGGAGCGGCTGCGCGATCTTCGGCGAGAAGGGCAAGATCTACTCACCCAACGACTACGGGGCCGAGTTCGAGATCCTCGGCGACGTCGAGAGGCCCGAGGTCGAGTTCGAGAAATCGCCCGGCCATTTCGCCGAATGGGTCCGCGCGATCAAGGGCGGCCAGCCGGCCATGTCGAACTTCCCCGACTACGCCGGCCCGCTCACCGAAACCATCCTCTTGGGCAACCTGGCCGTTTGGGTCGCCTCGGAGGAAGGCGAGGGCGAGAAGGTCGAGTGGGACGCCAAGAACATGAAGGCCACGAACGTCGCCGGACTGGAGACGATCGTCAAGCCCGAGTACCGCGAAGGCTACACGCTCGACGCATAACCGGCCCGTGCCACTGCCCATTTAGCTCGCATTTCTCACCAAACCAATACGCTCCAAGACAGTGTGCAGTGTGCCACTGCTTCGCAGAAGCAGTGCACGTCTCAACTCCGCGGCACTGCATGCCTTGCGGCAAGCAGTGGCACACGGTGGTGAGAACAGCGGGTGAGCCGCCGGTGAATACACCGGGGGCTGACGCACAAACGCCCAGTTCGTGGTTCCGCCCGCCGTGTAATCACGGCAGGGGGAGTGTCAAGGCTCCATTTTCGGGACCGGCAGGTTTTCGGCGAGGGGGGCGTCGGTGCGCTCCAGCTCGGCGACGAGCCGCGAGCGGTAGTCGGTGAGCGTGTCGCGGTGGTCCGGGTCGAGGGCCAGGTTTCGGAGTTCTTCCGGATCG
>JBDRTC010001236.1:0-2112 GCA_043824335.1 Planctomycetota bacterium
ATCCCAAGGCGCTGATCGAGAACATCGCCGAGGATCTCCTGGCCGCGTTCCGCCAGGTGCCGCTGCTCGATGCCTACGACGTTTACCAGCACCTCATGGACTACTGGGCCGAGACCATGCAGGACGACTCCTACCTGATTGCCGCCGACGGCTGGGTGAAAGGCGCTCAGCCCCGGGAGATTGTTCGGGTCAAGGACAAGAATAACAAGCTCGTCTGGCCGGAGCCGCACGACTACTTCAAGGGGAAGTGTCGCTTCAAGTCGGACCTTGTTCCCGCGCCGATTCTGGTCGCTTGGTACTTCGTCGCCGAGCGTGACGCCATCGAAGCTCTCGACAACGAACTCGCCTCGCTCGAGCAAAAGCTCTACGAGATGCGGGAGGAGAACAGCGGCGAGGAGGGGCTGCTTGTCGAGGTGATCGAAGGTGAGGGCGACAAGCAGAAGATTGCCGCGAAGGCCGTGAAGGCGCGGCTGAAGGAGATCGGCAAAGACCCCCTTTACGCCGACGAACGAGCAGCGCTCAAAGCGTACGCGGACCTGTTGGACCAGCAGACGGAGGCCAAGGCCAAGCGCAAGGCCGCACAAGAGGACCTGGACAAGAAGATCGACGCCAAGTACCCCAAGCTCACCGAGGCGGAGATCAAGACGCACGTGGTGGACGATAAGTGGATGGCGCGGATTTCTGCCGCCGTGCAGAGCGAGCTGGACCGCGTATCGCAGACGCTCACCGGCCGCATCCGGGAGCTGGCCGAACGTTACGCCACGCCCCTGCCGAGGCTCACCGAGGAGGTGGAGACGCTCGCCGCTCGGGTCGAGGAGCACCTCAAGAAGATGGGGGCGGTATGGAAGTGAGGCGTGGATACAAGAAAACGGAGGTTGGGGTCATTCCGGATAAGTGGGATGTGAAGCCTCTCGGAGACCTCTTCGGCTTCAGCGGCGGCTACTCGGCCTCCCGCGACCAACTGTCGACGGAAGGCCACTGCTACCTTCACTATGGTGACATCCACGGGGCAACGAAGACGTGGGTTGACACCCGCGTCGATT
Source organism: Planctomycetota bacterium (assembly GCA_043824335.1). Lineage (GTDB taxonomy): Bacteria > Planctomycetota > Planctomycetia > Pirellulales > Thermoguttaceae > JBDRTC01. The sequence continues at coordinate 1,044 of JBDRTC010001236.1, forward strand.
ATCAGGACATCCCGAAGCTCGATATCCCGCTGAAGCGAGTTTCTTCACGTTCCCTGCTCGAAGATGGCGATGTCGTCTTCGTTGATGCTTCTGAGGATGACGAAGGCACGAGCAAGCACGTGGTCGTGATGAACAAAGAGAACGTTCCGTTCATTTCCGGCCTGCACACGATAGTCGCCAAGAGCCGGACCGACGAACTGGTTCACGAGTATCGGAGGTACTGTTTCCAAACGGCTGCCATCCGCCAACAGTTTCTTTTCTACGCTGTGGGAACGAAGGTTTTGGGAATCAGCAAATCGAACATTCCAAAGCTGTTCCTCCCGCTCCCTACGCCACCGGAACAACACGCCATCGCTACCGCATTGAGCGATGTGGATGCGCTGCTGAGTGGACTGGATCGGCTCATCGCCAAGAAACGCGACCTCAAACAGGCCGCCATGCAGAAGCTCCTGACCGGCCAAACCCGCCTCCCCGGCTTCCACGGCGTTTGGGAGGTGAAGCAGTTGGGGGAGATAGCCCAGCTTAAAAATGGATATGCGTTCCAAAGCTCAACCTATACTGATTTTGGTCACTATAAGGTTGTAACGATCGCCAATGTACAGGACGGTTCTATGACTGTTGTTGAGTGCAGCAAGATTGCTTTACTGCCTCGGGACATTCAATCCCATCAGCGCCTTTGCCGCAATGACATCCTGATTTCGATGACCGGAAATGTTGGTCGTGTTTGCCGTGTGAATTATGACGATTGCTTGCTAAATCAGCGGGTTGGCAAACTAGTACCCACAGGGATTGATGACCGATTTTTGTTTTCAGTCTTATCTCAACGCAAGTTTTTGGTTGCGATAGGGTTGAAAGCGAAGGGTGGAGCTCAAGGCAATCTCTCTAAATCTGACATAACTGAATATGAGGTTGCGATTCCGTTTGACATAGAGGAACAAACCGCTATCGCTACTGTTCTTTCTGACATGGACGCCGAACTGGCAGCGCTGGTGGCACGTCGCGACAAGACCCGCGACCTCAAGCAAGCGATGATGCAGGAGCTGCTCACCGGCAAGACGCGGCTCGTTTC
>JBDRTC010001237.1:0-15917 GCA_043824335.1 Planctomycetota bacterium
GTCGTGGCCATGGCTGATGGTTATCATATCCCCCAAGACGGATGACCGGGACAAGAAAAAGCCTGTACAGTTGCGTGCCACTGGCGTCTCGCCAGTGCACGGGCAAGATGCCCGTGGCACCCTAAAACACCCTGCAATCTATGGTTTGTCCCGCTTTGTTGACGATGAATCAGTCGGCAATCGGAGAACCGAAGAGAAAGGCGGACAGATGACACACCCTTTCCGCGTGCTGCTGGCGGTTTCCCTGTTTTTCCTCCCCACCGCCGCCTTGGCAGAGCCCTGCACGCTTTACAAGGCCGGCGACGTCGCCAATGCCCGGGAGAACGCGGCCCGTTACCAGTGGGCGCAGGGGATCGTCGAGGGCTGGAAGCGAAACGTGCGGGGCGTGATGGAGAAGGACCGCGGCTTCATCGAAGAGATGATTCCCGAGCTGACGCCCTGGTCGACCTACGGCCAGAACTGTCCGGTGTGCGTGGGCGAAAAATCGTCGATGGGCGAGTGCGGGATCTACCGATGGAACGTCGGCGAGCCCGACAAGCTCGTCTGCAAGTACTGCCGCACGGCCTACCCGAACCCCGACTACCCGGAGACGGGCAAGCTTATCTGCCCCAAGATGGGCCAGACCTTCACGTACTACGAAACCGAGGCCGAGCGGGCGCATCCGGAGGACAAGTCGGGCAAGCACGCGTTCCGCTGGGTCGGCTGGCCCGTGCACACGAGCTTCAGTGGCGTCATCCGAACGAATAAGGCCGGTTACGTCGTGGGCATGGTCCTGCCGCTGACAAAGCTGTATGCGATCACCGGCGAGGTCGAGTATGCCGAGCGGGCGGGGTGGATCATGGATCGGCTGGCCCGCGTCTATCCCAACTATCTCTTCCACTCCTACAACGGCACCTTTGCCGATTGCCCGCCGGCCGAGGCCGCCAAGGAGTTGGGCCGAAACCCCCGCGGCGGCAAGTTTCCCAAGGAGGTGATCGTCAACGCCTTCGGGCTGCACCAGACGAAAGACCACGCCATGCTCTGCAACGGCTTTTGGGGCGCGGGGCGCTATGGCTGTAGCGGCGGCGACGGAGGGACCATTCTCGACATGACGGTTGCCTATGACCTGATCCACGAGGCCAAGCACCCCGACGGCACTCCGATGCTCGCCCCGGAAACGGATCAGCGGATCGTCAACGATCTCCTGCTCGCCGGCTGTGCCGACAGCGAGAATTGGAGTGAAATCAACAACAAGTGCGGTCCGGGTCGGGCGTTGAGCGCGGCGGTCGGGATTCTCTTCGAGCGGCCCGAGAGTGCCAGGTGGGCCTTTGAAGGTTTTCGCGACCTCATGGACCGCTGCTTCCACGCGGACGGGTTCTGCACCGAATCGCCCTCCTACTCGAGCATGCACTTGGGCCTCCTGCGCAACATCCCCGAGATCCTGCGGGGCTACTCCGATCCTCCGTCTTACCAGCCCAAAGAAGGTGAGAGGATCGAAAACATGCAGCCCTTCGACCAGATCAGCCGCTATCGCCTGGCCCTGGAGAGCATGGTGCGGATGATGGCGCCCGGCCGGCAGTACCCGGTCATCGGCGATACGCACTATCGCGGCGGGCTAAGCACCATCTGGGCGGAAATCCTCGCCGACCGCTATGGCCCGCAATACGCCGGATTGCTGGAAGAAGTCCAGGGCAAGAAGCTCGACGAGGCCGGAAGCGAGTATGCCCTCTGGTACCGCGACCCGAACATGAAAGCCCAGGCCGATGCCGCACTGCCGCTTCACACCGAATGGTTCCCCGGCTGGCACGTGGCCGTGCTGCGCGCCGGCGAGCCGGAGGGCGATGCGGCCTTCTATCTCAACGGATACGCGCGGCACGGACACCGCCACGCCGACACGCTGGGAATCCTCCACTATGCCCACGGCGTGGAGTTGGCCTCCGACCGCGGCTACATCTGGGACGACCCCCGCAACGCCTGGACCGCCAGCACGCTGGCGCACAACATCGTCGCCGTGGACGGCACGAACCAGAACGTCTCCGACCGCCGCAGCCGGCTCGAGCTGTTCGGCGCCGCGCCGGGTGTGGAGGTCGTCGAGGCCTCGGCCGAGGCCTACTCGCAGTGTGACCGATACCGGCGCACTTGCGCCCTGGTCCGCCTCCCGGACGGCGGGGCCTACGCCGTCGACTTCTTCCGCGTACGGGGCGGCAAGCTGCACCAGTACTCTTTCAACGCGAACGGGAAGTTGACCGCTCTGAGCACGCCGGAACCCCAGCCCATCGGCGAAGAAATCAAGTGGCTCGGCAACCTGCGGGCGGTCGAGCCCGGGGGGCCGTTCACGGCGACGTGGCAGCACGGCGAAACCCGTATCGATTTGGTCATGCTCAGCGGCGTTGACCGGCTGATCGTGGCCGATGCGCCGGGCTGGCGGAGCGATTCGGGAAGCGAGCTGAACGCCCCGCCGATCCAGCAGATCCTGGCCGAGCGAAGAGACGAGGACGGAAACACCACCAGCCAGTACGCCGCCCTGATGGTGCCTTATTCCTCGGACGAGTCGCCCGTGCTGGCCGCCCGGCTCCTCGCAAACGACCTGGAGACCGGCGCGATGGCCGTCGAAGTGAAGCTCGCAGGCCGCACCGACACGATCCTCTCGACGCTCGACGCCGAAGAGGGCCAATACGGCGAGATCGCCTTCGCCGGGCGGTTCGGGTTCGTGTCGGTAAACGACGAAGGGGCGGTCCGACAGGGATACCTGCTCGCCGGGACGCGCCTGGCGTCCGGCCCGCTGGAAATCACGTTGCCCAGGGCCACGACTCCGCTTGAGGTGAAGTCCGTCGCCGGCACGACGTTTCAGCTTGCGGAGCCGTTTCCACAAGACCTGAAGGCCGAGGGCCTCTACCTCCTGGCAGGCGACACGGGCCACGAGATCCAGTCCGCCGCGGGCGATTCGGTCATCGTGCGCGACTATCCCGCCACCGACGCAAGCCGGATTACCATCCTCCACTCCGCGTGGGGCGATGCGCCGCGAAAGCCCCGATGAATCGGGGCACTACCAGCCCGATCACTCGTCCTTCTTCTCCTCTTTCTGAAGCGGCGTGGTCCACAGGTAGACGGTGTGTTGGCGATTGTCCTTCGTGGATTTGAACTTCACGACCTTGTCCGGCTTGACCCCCCGCATGTCGAACGAATGGGAGACGATCCGGGAGCCCGGCTTGAGCTTCTCCAACTGCGGGATCAGCTTCACGTTCAGGCTGGGGAGCAGGTAGAGCGTGATGACGTTGGCCCGGCTCAGGTCGAGTGTGAAGATGTCCTTCTGCTGGATCTTTGCCAGTTTCTCGACCTGGTTCTCGGCGACGTTCTCCTTCGACTCCTTGATCCGCACCGGATCGACGTCGAAACCGACGCTCTGGCAGCCGTACTTCTTGGCCGCCGTCACGACGATCCGCCCGTCGCCGCAGCCCAGGTCGTAGAGAAGGTCCTCCTCCTTGACCTCGGCTAGCTCCAGCATCTTTTCCACCACGTCCTGGGGCGTGGGCACGAAGATCACGTCCGGCTTCTTCGGCGCTTTAGCCTCCTCGGTTGCTTCCTGGGCGGTCTCCTGGCCGAAAACGGCCGGGACCAGAATCAGACACAGCACGGCCAAAGTTGCCGGAAACGTACGGTGCATCGATGCGTCTCCCTTGTGAGAAAGTGAACCGCTTGTCAAACCGAACTCTTGCCTAACACGTCGTAGCCGCGTCCCAAAGGGTTCAGGGTTCGGGGGTCAGGGTTCAGGGTTCAGGGTTCAGGGTTCAGGGTTCAGAACATCGGTTCTGGCGGTCATCTTGCCCTTGAAACAGACTCGCCTGTCGTTGCTTACAGCATGCTCGCCAGACGTTGGCACAGAAATCCTGAACCCTGAACCCTGGACTCCGAACCTAAGTATGCACCCCCGAACGCCGGGATTCAAGCTCTTTTCACTGGCTCCTATCCCCGGAGGATCGCGCCGGCGGCGTTGCGTCCGCAGGCCCCGATCACGCCGCCGCCGGGGTGGGTCGCCGCACCGCACAGATAGAGCCCCCGAATCGGCGTGCGATAGTCCAGGCGCAAGGGGCCGAGCTGGTCCAGGCCCATCGCCCCCTGCATGATGTTCCCGCCCGTGAGCCCGTAGATCCGCTCCATGTCGGGCGGGGCGAGCACTTGGCGGTGGAGGATCAGCCCCTCGACGTTCGGCGCGTATCGGGCGAACACCTCGATGCACCGATCGGCGAACTCGTCCCGCTTCTCGTCCCAGGTGCCCTCGGCCAAGTCGTACGGGGCGTACTGGACGAAGATCGACGCCACGTGCTTCCCCGGCGGGGCCAAGCCGTCGTCGACAATCGACGGAATCGTGACTTCCAGCACCGGCTCGCGGCTGGGCCGGCCGTACTTGGCGTCGTCCAGCGCCCGCTCGATAAACTCCATCGTGGGCGCAAGGTGGATGGTGCCGCGAAGCGCCGTCTCCCGGGCGATCGGGCCGGTGTTGAAATCGGGGAGCCCGTCCAAGGCCAGGTTCACCTTCGCGCTGGCCGAGGCGTAGTCGAGGTTGCGGACCTGCTCGACGAACTCCTCGGGCAAATGCCCGGCGCCGAGGAATTTGAGAAACGTGTGATTGGCGTCCACGCTGGAGGCGACCGTGCGGGCGGCGATCTCCGTGCCGTCGGCCAGCGTGACGCCGGTTGCCCGGCCGCCTTGGACGCGGATGCCCACAACCTCTGCCTCGCGTCGGATCTCGACGCCCGAGGACCGGCACGCGCCGGCCAGGGCGTCGGCCAGGCCCCCCATCCCGCCGCGCACGTACCCCCACACACCCCGCTTCCCGCCAAGCTGGCCCATCACGTGGTGCAAAAGCACGTAGGCGCTTCCCGGCGTCGAGGGGGCGGCAAAGGCGCCGATGATCGCGTCGGTGGCCAGCGTGGCCTTGAGCACGTCGGACTCAAACCAACGGTCCAGGATTCGGGCCGCCGGGGCGGTAAACATCTCGACCGCCTCACGCCATCGTGGGCCGAGGCGCTTTGCGGCCCGGTAATAGAGCCACCACCTGCCCGCGTCCCGCAATCGGGCCGCCAAGCCCCCTGCTTGCGAGAGCCTCGGCGGCGGGGCCGCCAGCAGCGGCTCGAGCGACTCGGCAAGCCGGGTGAGCATGGCGTCGTACCGAGGGTATGCCTCGGCGTCGCGAGAGGAAAACTTGGCGATCTCGCGGCGGTTCGACTCGTCGTCGTGGCCCAAGAGCAGAAAGCGGCCGTCGGGAAGGGGCGTGAACGACGAGGGGTCGCGCGCGAGAATCTCAAACCCGTGCTCGGCGAGCTTCAGATCGCGGATGATCTCGGGCAAAAACAGGCTGATCACGTAGGCTGCCGGCGACGCCCGGAAGCCGGGCCACAGCTCCTCGGTCGAGGTGCAACCGCCCAACACGCTCCGCCGCTCAAGCACGCACACCTTGCGCCCCGCCCGGGCCAGATAAGCCGCCGTCACCAGCCCGTTGTGACCCCCGCCGATCACCACACAGTCGTACTGGGCCATACGCCGCTCCTTGCCGTCTCAAACACGCTCCGCGGCACATTCTGGCCCGAAGCAAGGCCGTCAGTCAAGCTTTTGGGGGGCACTGATCCGCTCATTCCGCCAGCATTTATGTTTGTCCGCTGGAGTCCCGGCCTCAGTCGGCCTTCCCCCTCTGAAGGCGGGTCAATTTGGTCCGAAGGGTGTACTCCCGGCGAGGAAAATCGCGGATTCAGCGACATATCGCTGGAACTTTTGGGGCAATTCGGTGAAAATACAGAGGGGTACACATGCGCACATCAGGTCCAAGTCTTCACGACGGAAGGAGAAGTCTCATGAAACGTGCCAGGCGAAGAGGATTCACGCTGGTCGAGCTACTGGTGGTGATCACCATCATCGGCATGCTGACGGCCCTGTTGTTGCCGGCCGTCCAGGCTGCCCGGGAGGCTGCCCGCCGGGCCACGTGCATGAACAATTTAGGGCAGCTCGGATTGGCGGTGTTGAACTTTGAAAGCGCGCATGGAAGGTACCCCGGTTACGTGAACTACATTGGGAACAGCAGCAGTGGCGTTCCCGTTCAGCCGGACGGGGTAGCCTTTGACTTGACGATCACCCCTATGGAGACGAACGACGTAACTTGGCTCGTCATGCTCTTCCCGTATATCGAGCAAGAGCCCCTTTGGGACTTGTGGAGCGACAAGTCCGCGTGGGACACGATCGATGACACCGCCGTCGCCACGGAAAACAACATTAACTTTGAGCTGCGCCCGCAGACGAACCTGGCACTGGCGACTTGCCCGAGCAATCCGGACGACTCCGGCCTCAACTCGCCCTTGCGGTACGTTGCCAACTGCGGAGTGGCCACGGGATTTACTTCCACCGGGGTCACGAACGATCGAGCCATCGAGGGCATTTTCAACAACCACAGTTCCGCGGTATACGCGAAGAGCCGAGTTGAGTGCCACGTCGATGACATTAAGGATGGCACGTCGAACACCCTCCTGTTGTCGGAGAACCTCCAAGCCGCTGGCGGATGGGTGCCGAGGGACCTCCCACCCCTCTACGCCAGCCCCGGCACCGGCATGCGGACGATGCCGCGGGAGGTCGAGGTCGGGTTCCTCTGGACCGCTTCGCAAAACATAGCCGCGGATTGCGGAACCGGCAGCAACAACATTCTGCAGATCAACAAGTGCGACGACTTGGCCCCCGGCGCGCAGCGATTCGCCCGGCCGTCCTCCCGGCACCCCGGCGGCGTGAACGTCGTCTTCGCGGACAAACACACGGGGTTTCTCAACGAGAACATCGATTGGACTGTGTACAGACACCTGATGACACCGAACGGGAAAAAGGCTGGGCTACCAGGCGTCCTGGATTCGGCTGATTATTGAACGGCGGACTGCTCGTCGACTTGCGCGGCAGACAAAAGGCCTCCCGGCCCACGGAACGGGAGGCCTTTTTTTGGTTTGCCAGGCATGTTTGCCAACTTGAGGGTGCAAGTCCCTTATCCAACTTGATGGAGGTGAAGGGTTAGCGAAGCGCAAGGGCGGCGTCGTGAGGCGGCGTGCATCGTTGGGCCATTTGCTTGACTTACTCACTGCCGGAGGGCCGAACGGTTCTCTCCGCGAGTACGGGGAGTAAATAGAGCGGCGAGTAGGACCTGCGACTCATGGGCAGAAAGTGGGTGGAGGAAGTGATCGGCGGCCCCTCGCGTTTCTGGGGTGGATCGGCGAGAATGGGGTGTGGTGGCTGGGGCGGGGGTGCCCGGTCGATTGGTTTGCCGGGGGTGCGTTTCGGGGCTGGGAGGAATTCCGACTTGTTGGCTTTTCCCGATCGGCTCGATGCCGGCTTGCGTCGGTGCGGAAACGCCGTTTTGGTGGGGATTGATCCCCGCGCGGAAATGCTGCCCGAGAGCGTGCTTGCTCAGGAGGACGACGTTTCCCCGACCGGGCAAGCGAGGGCTTTTTCCGTCTTTTGCCGTGGGGTGGTCGACGTGGTGGCCCCGTTGGTCGCAATTGTGAAGGTGCAGGCTGCCTTCTTCGAGCAGCTCGGACCGCCGGGCATGACGGTGCTGGCCGAGGTCATCGAGTACGCCCAAGAGAGGGGGCTTTTGGTAATTCTCGACGGTAAGCGCAACGACATCGGCTCCACCGCCGCAGCGTATGCCAGGGGGTTCCTCGGCCGGGGAACGCTCAGCGCGTGGGGGGCCGACGCATTGACGGTGAACGCCTATCTCGGCGACGACAGCCTGGAGCCGTTCGTCGAGGTCGCCAAAGAGCGGGCGGCCGGGGTGTTCGTTCTGGTCAAGACGTCCAACCCCGGCGGGGGCATGTTCCAGGACCTGATTGCCGGCGATCGGCCGGTGTATCGGTACGTCGCCGAAGAGGTGGAGAAACTGGCCGGACGGACCGCCGGAACCTGCGGTTACGGTGCGGTCGGAGCGGTGGTTGGAGCAACGTATCCCCAGCAACTCAAAGAGCTTAGGGAAGCCATGCCCCACGCCTGGTTTCTTGTCCCCGGATTCGGCGCCCAAGGCGGAACCGCCCGGGATGTGGCCGGCGCATTTGACGCGCAGGGCACGGGGGCGATCGTGAACAACTCGCGGGGCATCATCTTTGCGTATCGGCAGGGGAAGCATGCAGAGCGGTTCGGCGCGTCGCGCTGGCAGGAAGCCGTCGAGGCGGCGGCGCGCGAGATGATCGAGCAGCTTCGGACGGAGACGCCGGCCGGACAACTCGCGGCGCGTTGACCGCCGTTGTCCCGCGGCTCTGGTTGGCAGGAATCCGAGATATTGGTCGCCGACGCTCTTGCAGCGAGGCCAAGGCCGATGATAATCTGCCACAGAGCCGCGCGGCGCGCCACGTAGCGCGCGGGGTGAAGGGAATCGCGCAAGCGCAGGACACGCGCGTTTGGGTCAAGGAGTTTCTCATGGATTTGCCGGAAAAGGAATTGACGCTCGTGCTCATCAAGCCGGATGGGCTGAAAGCTTCCTTGACGGGATATGTGCTGTCGCAGTTCTCCGAGTTTCACGCCGGGCTGCGGTTCGCCGCCACGAAAGTCGTTCACGTCGGCCGGATGCTCGCCGAGGAGCATTATGCCGAGCACAAGGGGAAGCCGTTCTTTGCCTCGCTGATCGAATACATCACCGGCCGGATTCACTACGCGGACGAGCCCGAGAAGCGGAGGGTGATTGCCATCGTGTACTGCGGCCCGGACGCCGTCAAAAGGGCACGCCGGATCGCGGGCCCCACGAATCCACACACTGCCCGGGATAGCGCGCCGGGAACGATCCGCGCGCTGGGCACCGTGGTGCCGGTGAAGGATGCGGCGGGGGTCCAAGTCGGGGAGCGCATGGACAACCTGGTCCACGCTTCGGCCACCTACGACGAAGCCGAGCGGGAGATCAAGCTTTGGTTCCAGCCGAGCGACGTCATGCCCTACATGCGCGCCTATCCGGCCGAGCACTGCGACGAGCATTACTACTTCCTCAACGGCAAGGTCTCCGCCACGCAGGAGCCGGGGAGCCGGTGCATCCTTGCGCCGGGCAATCTCGCGTGGCGATCGGACCTGGAGGCGCTGCGCCTCTTGTCGCGCGGCGCCAAAGCCCCCTGCCCGGTCGACGCCGTGGTGGCCAAATACCTCATCAACGAGAAGGAAGAAGCGTGCTGAGGGTTTCGGCGGTCATTCCCGTGCTCGATGAGGCGGAGAGCTTGGAGAAGCTCCACGAGGAGTTGAGCGAGGTGGCCCGCTCTCGTGGATATGACATGGAGGTGATCTTCGTCGACGACGGGTCGACCGACGGCTCCTGGGGCGTGATCGAGCGTCTGGCCGGCGTTGATCCCCGGGTGCGGGGCATTCGGTTCCGTCGCAACTTCGGCAAGGCGGCTGCTCTCAGCGCTGGGTTTGCCGAGGCGAGAGGCGAACTGATCATGACCCTCGACGCCGACCTGCAAGACGACCCGCACGAGATCCCGAGTTTTCTGGCCGAGATGGAAAAGAACCTCGACGTCGTCAGCGGCTGGAAGAAGGTCCGGCATGATCCGTGGCACAAGGTGATCCCGTCTCGCGTGTTCAACTGGATGGTCAGCCGGCTGACCGGCGTGAAGCTGCACGACCACAACTGCGGGATGAAGTGCTACCGCCGCGAAGTGTTCGACGAGGTCCGCCTCTACGGCGAGCTGCACCGTTTCGTGCCCGTGCTGGCCGCGGCTCGGGGATTTCGGGTCGGTGAGTTGGTCATTCAGCACCGTCGGCGCACGTTTGGGCGGTCGAAATATGGAGTGACGCGGTTCGTCAAAGGATTTCTCGACCTGTTGACCGTGAAGTTCCTCACCGGCTTCGGACAGCGCCCTCAACACATCTTGGGCACCGTTGGCCTGGTTTCCTTCTTGCTGGGCGGGGGCCTGTTGACGTACCTGGCCGTCTATTGGGTCATGTCGCAACTGGCACCTGATTTGGGACTCACGCCGCTGCACCAGCGGCCGTTGGTGGTCTATTCGGTGGGCTTGCTGCTCTTGGGCGGCCAGTTGATGTCGATGGGCTTTCTGGGAGAGCTGATCATCGCCTACCAACAGCGCGACATGAAGACCTATTCCATCGCCGAGCGAACCGGCTCGGTCGTCCCCTCCTCGAGCCCCGCCCACTCAGAAGATGCCGGAGCTGAGGATCAATGAACGCTCCCGCCGATGATCCGCAAGCCCAACTCCGGCGAAGCGTGTACGCGGTGCTGATCGTCGTCAGCACGGGCGTGATGCTCGGGCGCATCCTGGCGGTCGACTCGGTCGACATGGTGGGCCTTGAGAACTCCCGCATGAAAAGCATCCCTCCGGAATTGGAGAGACGGCGGCGGCAGCTCGAGGAGCAAGAGGTAAGCCCGGAGCGGATCGACTGGGAGTTGAATCGCGTGGAGGCCGAGCTATGGAAGCGGGCCCGGCTGAGGCGTCCGTTCCTAAGCGCCAACGACCGCAGCCGGTGGTGCACGCTCCGCGCGTTGGTGGAGAAGGAGATGCGCGTCGAAGGGGCGCCCTACGCGATCGATCGCGTGATCCAGGAGCCGGGCTGGGACACGATCGACATGGTCAAGCACGACGGCCATCTCTATTCAAGCAAGCCGCCGCTCTTTCCCACCCTGGCCGCGATCCCGTACTGGCTGGTTTACCAGGTCACGGGCGCCACGCTGGGGGCGCGTCCCTACGTGGTGGGCCGGTTCCTGCTGATCCTTCTGAACGTCGTTCCGTTGGCCTTCAGCCTTTGGTTGGTCGCCCGGCTGGTGGAGCGATTCGGCACGACCGATTGGGGGCGGATCTTCGTGATGGCCGGGGCCGCGTTCGGCACGTTCCTGCCGACGTTCGCCGTGGTGCTCAACAACCACGTGCCGGCGGCGGTTTGTGCAACAGTGGCCTTCTACGCGGCGGTCCGCATCTGGTTCGACGACGAGCGGAAGCTTCGGTACTTCGTAATCGCCGGACTCTTCGCCGCTTTCACCGCGGCCAATGAGCTGCCGGCGTTGGCTCTGTTCGCGGCCCTTTCCGGGGCGCTTCTGTGGAAAGCCCCGCGCGAGACCCTCCGGGCGTACGCGCCCGCGGCCCTGGTGATCGTGGTGGGGTTCTTCGCCACGAATTGGGTCGCGCATCACAGCTTCCGGCCCCCCTACATGCACCGCAGCGAGACGGCCCCATCGGACAACTGGTACCAGTACACCTACGAGCGGAACGGACGGCAGTACGCCAGCTACTGGCAGGACCGCGTGGGGATCGATCGCGGCGAACCCTCGCCGATTATGTACGCCGTGCACGCGCTGGTCGGCCATCACGGAGTATTTTCGCTCACACCCGTGTGGATTCTCACGGTCGCGGGCCTGGTCCTCTGGTTGCGAAAAGCGAAAGATCGGCGGCTGCGGGAATTGGCCCTAATGATCGCGGCCGTTTCGGTGGTGTGCCTTCTCTTCTACTTGACCAGGCCGCAAGACGACCGCAATTACGGCGGCATGACGAGCGGCTTCCGCTGGATGTTCTGGTTTGCGCCCCTGTGGCTGGTGGCCATGCTCCCGGCGGTCGACGCGGTGGCCAACCGGAAGTGGTTGCGCACCGGGACGCTCCTGCTGCTCGGCCTCTCCGTGCTTTCGGCCAGTTACCCCACCTGGAATCCCTGGACCCATCCATGGATCCTCGACTGGCTCCACTATCTGCAGTGGATCCAAGTGTAACGGCCGGGCGCCCTAGATGTCTGTCAAACTCGAAATGACGGGTCGGGTGCCACTGGCGTCTCGCCAGTGCTGCCGTGAAAGCACGGGCAGGATGCCCGTGGCACCCCTCAAAACAGCCTTGACAGACCACTAGTCGGTGGCCGTCAGCCAATCGAATTTCCACAGCGGGTTGCCGCAGCCGCGGCACTGCTCTCCGTTTTCCAAGACTCTGCCCTGGCACTGATGGCAATAGCCGATCGCCGGCAGAAAGGCCTTCTGCTCGTTTCTTGCCTCGGAGGCGCGGGCGTGATCGCCGAAGGCCAACGCCGTGGTGATCTCGACGGCCGCGGGCACCAGACGGAACAGAACCAGCGGCGCGCGCTTGGATTCCGTGAGGACGCTTCCCAGCACGTCGGTGAACATGAGTCGCCGGTCGTCGGGGGACTTCGAAAGATAGTCGTTGAGCCGCTGGAGGTTCTCCGGGTGGGTCTCGGGCTCGGGGAGCCTCAACCGCACCAGCCACCCCAGATACCAGTCGTCTTCCGTGCTCACGTAGTGGCGGCTCCGCACGGTCGCGTGAGATTCGGCGATCTGATAAAGGTCGATTTCGGTCTTGGTTTGCCTCTCGCTCTTGATTTCCGAAATCGGCATCCACATGGAGTCGGCGCCGATGATCTTTTCCACGTCGCGATGCACTCGCAAGTAGAGCGAATCTCGCAATACGTTGAACCCGCCGACCAGGCTGCCGGCTACGGTGGTCCCGTCGTTGCGATGCTCGTGCCGGTTGAATGCCTCGCGAGCGGCGGCGTGTCTTTCGACGGATTCTTCTCGCGTCATGGCGTTCGCTCCGTTGCCACGGTCTTCCGGTCAGTGGAAGCTCGGCGTTGGCCCGGGTACTCCAGACAAGACTTCTAGACGTCGCATTCATCAAGATAACCGAAACGACGGCGCATACAACGCCCCCGGGAACATTCGCGGTCAGTCCTTCACAAGAACCGCTTGAAACAAGCCGAAGGGAGGCTTTCGAGCGGCCCTCTTCTCCCGGCCCCCTCCAGGGGGTCTGTAAGAAAGGGGCGGTCTCTTCACCGAACAAGGGCCCGGGCGTTCACGCTGGGGAAAAGAGATAGATTCTCCTGCCCAGGGAGCGTAATTTCCGAGGTAAGCCCAAACCTTCGCTGCGGGGATTCTCGCGCGCCGGTCGACCTGCTATCCTGCGAGGGAAGACCCTCGCACCACTTCAGGAGGTCCACAATGAGCGGCGACATCGGCGTTGGCGTGATCGGGCTCGGCATGGGACAGGACCTCTTCTACCTCAATCGAGACCCCACCACTCGATTCGAGGTCCGCGGCATCTGCGCAACAACGGCCCCGAAGGTCGAGCGGGTGGCCAAAGAGAACGGCATCCCCTTCTTCACGACCGACTACCGCCAGCTCGTTAAGCGCGAAGAGATCAGCGTCGTGGCCGTCTTCTCGCCCGATCATTTGCACGGGGAGCACTGCCTGGCCGCGCTCGAGGCCGGCAAGCACGTGCTGGTGACCAAGCCGATGGTCAGCCGTCTGGACGAAGCCGTTCGGCTCACGCAAGAGGCCGAGTCCCGAGGGCTGAAGTTTCTCGTCGGCGAGACGTGCCGCTGGTATACGTCGTTCCTGGCCGTCAAGAAGCTTTACGACGACGGCGACCTGGGCGACGTCCTCTTGGCCGATGCCCACTACGTCCACGAGATCAAGGACTACTTCCACCTCACGCCCTGGCGGCTCGACGTGCCCCAGGACTTCATGTACGGCGGCGTTTGCCATCCGGTCGACTCGCTCGTGTGGCTTCTGGGCGACGTGGAAGAGGTCCACTGCTATGCCGGCCGGGGCGGGCTCTCCGACTATCCCCTGGAAGACAATTTCACGCTCAACCTGAAGTTTGCCAATGGTGTGATCGCCCGGGTGCTCGGCGCGTACGGCGTGGTGCAGCCCGGCTGGCCAATGATGGGCCTGACCCTCTTCGGCACCAAGGCCACGGCCACGGCCACGTTCGAGGACTTCAAGCCGAGCCAGGTCCGCGTGGTGTTCGACAAGCTCCTCGGCAACGAGCCGGCGGTGATCGACTATCCGGCCGATTTGGAGGGCGCCTACGGCCAGGGCCAGGCGGTCCGCCGCTACATGGCCCATTTTGAGGACTGCATCATCAACGACAAGCCGCCCTGCGAGGACGCCCGAGAAGGCGCCAAAACCATCGCCGCGCTCGACGCCGCGTGGAAGTCGATCCGATCGGGCCTGCCCGAGAAAGTGAACGTCGAGTTTTAGTGGTCTGTCAAGGCTGTTATGACGGGTCCCACGGGCATTTTGCCCGTGCTCTCACGGCAGCACTGGCGAGACGCCAGTGGCACCCAACCCGTGGTTTCGAGCTTGACAGACCACCAGGAGCCTCTCCGAGGACCGGGCCCCTCGCCCCGCCGGCGGAAATAGGGGCTTGGGGGTGAGGGGGTTTTCGGAGGAGCTTCAACAGCCGGATCATGCGGGGTACAATCGAAGGACCGACCTAGCCAGGGGCCCATCATGCCGGTCAGCCTTGAACAATTCGTCGACAACCTCATCGCAAGCGGCCTCTTCGCAGCCGCCGAGTTGGCGGCCTTCCAGGACAAGCTTGCGCCCGACAAGAGGCCCAAGGACGCCCAGGGGCTGGCTCGGGAACTGAACCGTGCCGGGAAGCTGACCAAGTATCAGGCGGCCCAGGTCTACCAGGGGAAAGCCAAGGGCCTCGTGCTCGGCGATTACGTGATTCTCGACGAGATCGGCCACGGCGGCATGGGGCAGGTGTTTAAGGCGTGGCGTCGCGAGATGGAGCGGACCGTGGCCCTCAAAATCCTCCCGGCCAAGAGGGTCGAGTCGCGGGCGTCCGTCGAGCGGTTTCATCGCGAGGTGAAGGCGGCCGCCAGGCTGGAGCACCCGAACATCGTTGCCGCCTACGATGCGGGCGAGGCCGAGGGCATCCACTTCCTCGTGATGCAGTACGTCGAGGGGCAGGACCTCGCGCACGTGGTCGCCGAGCGGGGGCCGCTGCCGGTGGAGGAGGCGGTCGATTACGTCATCCAGGCGGCTCGCGGTTTGGAGTACGCCCATCGGCAAGGGGTGGTCCATCGCGACATCAAGCCGGGGAACCTGCTCTTGGACTCGGAGGGCACGGTCAAGGTGCTCGATCTGGGCCTGGCCCGCATCCGGGAGGGGACTGGCGCCTTTTTCGCAGAAAAAGGTGCCTGTCCCCCTACGCCCCCCGCCACCGCTCCGGATGCGCTGACCCAAAGCGGCCAAGTGATGGGGACCTACGACTACATGGCACCGGAACAGGCGCAGGACACCCATTCGGCCGACCACCGGGCAGACATCTATTCGCTGGGCTGCACGCTCTTTCGGCTACTGACCGGCCGGAAGCCTTATCACGGCGACACACCAGTCCAGACCCTGCTTGCCCACTGCCAGGAGCCGGTCCCTTCATTATGCGACGTACGCGAGGACGTGCCGTCGCGTTTGGACGCCGTCTCGCAGAAGATGCTGGCCAAGAGCCCGGACGACCGCCAACAGTCGATGGGCGAAGTTGTCGCGGACCTGGAAGCCTGCATCCGGCCGCCCGGCCCGGAGCCGCCCACGCCGCCGCCGATTCAGCGCCCGGCGACCGAATCGTCCTCTTCGACCGACAGCGCGCTAAAGGCTTTCTTAAAGACGATGTCGCGGGTGGGCACCATCGCCAGGCAAGCGGCCCCGGCGGCCGACGAGGAGACCCGGACCTATCACGCCGAGGCGGAAACCGCGATGCCCGTTGGGCGACCCACGGCCCCCTCTGCCCGGCGGAAGAAAACCACGCCGTGGGCGATGATCGGCGGCATTGCCGGCCTTCTGGTGATACTGGCCCTCGGCATCGCCCTGCTGGGACGCACCCCAATATCCGAGAAGCCGCGGGAATCGGCCGGGGCCAAAGACAGCGAACAGCCGATTGACTTTGACGCAGCGCCGGCAGCCAACGAGCCCCAATCCTACCTCATCCTCCGTTGGCCCGAAGCGGATCGGGCCGATGCAAAACTCTCGATCGATGACCTGACGTACGATCTTTCCGGCCCATGGGTCCAGTCGGCCCCCGACGAGATCAAGATCGCCCTCCGCCCGGGCTCGCACAAAGTCTGGATCGTCCGGCGTGGCTTCGAGCCGATCGAAAAACGCTTCCAGGTCAGCGCGGGTGAGGACCACACCATCCGCCCGG
>JBDRTC010001238.1:0-4506 GCA_043824335.1 Planctomycetota bacterium
GCTCAGCCATGCCCCGGCGCATGGATTCGGCCGGGTCGCGACTCGAGTGCTTGGTGCCGTCAAGCCGTATGGTTCCCCGGAACGGGGCCAGGCCGAAAATCGCGCGGCACATTTCACTGCGGCCTGATCCCACCAGTCCATACAATCCGACGATCTCCCCCTTCGAGAGCGAAAACGAAACGCCCTGGAACCTGCGTTCAGGGCAGCTAAGCTCCAACGCCTGAAGCGCGGTGGCCCCGGGCCGCCCGTGCGTCCGGCTGAAAAACGAGCTGGTCTCGCGGCCAACCATCAGGGACACGAGCCGGTCCATGTCGAGTGAGCCCGCCGGCTCGCGGGCGACGTGCCGGCCGTCGCGGAGGACCGTAATCACGTCGCAAATCTTGAGCACCTCCTCCAGTCGGTGGCTGACGTAGACGATCGCGACTCCGGCCTCCTTGAGGTCGAACAGGCGCTCGAACAACCGTCGCGATTCCGCGGCCGTGAGCGACGCCGTCGGCTCGTCCAAAAAGAGCACGGCGGGCCGGCGCCCGACGGCAGCGGCGACTTCGGCCATCACCCGGCGTCCCACGCTCAACGACCCGGCCGGCGCCCGCACGTCCAAACGCTCGTCCAGCAAGGTCAATTCCTCGTTGGCTTGCCTGAAGGTCGCCGGCCAGTCTATCAGGCCGACGGCGCCCAGCCGGAGCCCCTCGCCCAGGAGCATGTTCTCGGCCAAACTCAGCTCGGAGAAGAGATCGGCCTCCTGGTGCACGGCCACGATCCCGTGCCGCGCCGCGACCACGGGGCTCGTGATGGCTACCCGGCGGCCGTCGACGAGGATTTCGCCAGAATCCGGCTGGTGAATTCCGGTCGAGAGGTTAATCAACGTGCTCTTGCCGGCTCCGTTCTCTCCCACCAGCCCGTGGATCCGGCCGGGGTGAAGCTCAAAATCGACGCGATCGAGCGCCCGAACACCGCCAAAGTGCTTCGAGACGCCCGAGAGGCGAAGACGCGGGGGACCAGAGTCAGAACTCATCTTCTCAGGCTTATGGGCCTTCGTCTGCTGGCAACGGATCCATCCTTATATCATAACTGCAAGAAGTTGGCTATCGGCACGACTTCCAGTAGGCCTGATCGGTCGCGTAGACGTCGATCGGATCATCCGGCGGCAACGGGCGGGGAAGAATGCCGAAGTTCTGCATTTCCTGGATATAGAACTTGTTGGGCGCGAAGCCCTCCATGCCGAATCGCTTTTGCTTGGCCAGCTCTTGGGCCGCCGCGTCGATGGCTTCACGAATGGCTCGGTAGTCTTCGTCGTTGGAGTCTGCGAAAACGGCTTGGCCGCATCGCTCCAGACCGCCGGCCTGCTTCGCCAGCGGCGCTCGCAGGAAGAGCGACTTCTCGGGGCGCAACAGGTTGCAGTAGGCTTGATAGAGCCGTGATTCACCCGGCTGGAAGTACGCCAGATGCCGAATCAGGATGATGTCTTGGATGCTGGTGAGGAGCGGTTGCGGCGGCTCGCGAGGCCCAAACTGGTAGTAGAACTCGCCCTTCTTCACGTTGCGATAGGAGGGCTTCGTGGCCGTGTGGCACGCGGCGCAGCGGCGGCGGACGACCTCGTGAGGAAAGGCGACCGTGACCATGCCGCTCCCGAGCGCCGCGTACGTGCCCGGATAAGTCGCCCCCGTTTCGATCCACAGCCGCACCGTGGTGCGCTCGCGCTCGTCGAGCCGGGCATCGTAATGCGAGCCGTCGACGAGCTTCATCAGCCGGCTGGCCGCGGAGCCGATGGTTCGGGGCGGGCGGTTGCCCAATTGGTTTCGCCCGTCGGAAACCAGGGCATGGGTGAACATGGTCCAGTAGCTCGTGGTGTAGAGCGGAGTCATATCGCCGGAGAGGTCGACGCCGCCGTCAAATCGGTCGGCGTTGTGGCATTCGACGCAATGTCGGTCCAGGATGGGCTGAATGTCACGACTGAAGTCGAGCACGTCGGGCATGTCGCAAAACGGCTTGATGCGGCTGGGCCGCCGGGCTGCGGCCTGGAACGTCGGCATGCTGCGCAAACGCGGCGACCGGGTGCGGCGCTCGTGACAGCCGACGCACCCGGTCGTCTCGCCCGGCTGGACCGTCACAAAGCTCTGCATCCGCTTGACGGCCATGTCGTTCTCGTCCAGGGCGACAAAGAAGACCGACCGCACGGCCGGCGCCTCGAAGTAGGCCGACCCGTCCTGCTCCACCGGAACCGTGCCGAGGACGCGTTCCAGGGTGAACGTGCCGCCGATGGTCAGCGGTTCCTGCCCACCCGAGAAATTGGCCGGCTTGGGCAACTGCTCCAGAACCAAAAGCTTCTTGATTTCACCGCGACGGACCCCGACCATGTTCCGTCCTTCGTAGATATCAGCCAGCAGCAGGTACCCGACGTCTTCTTCGATTTCCGCACGGTTCGGCCTGACCGGTTCGCGCCGGCGAGGCCTCAGGGGACGCGGCTCGTGAGCCGGCAGCCCGCAGTCGTCGGCGTTTGGCGTGAAGATCGGCTCGACCGTCCCCCGATCGTCCATCAGGTACAGAGCTTTGTCGTCGGCCACCAGAAAGAGGTTCTCGGCCAGCGGATACGGATCGCGGAGCAGGCGCTTGCTCAGGTGACGAAGCATTTCGGAGGCGTCGGGCCCCCGGCTCGGGTCGATCAGCGAAATGTAGCCCAGGTGCTCGGCGCGTCCGTGGCCCGGCGAAAAGGAGACGACCACCTTCCTGGTTCCGGGAATCGGCTTCGCGTCTAATAGCGCCGCCCGATCGAGCGGGTCTTGATTGCCGAAATAGACCATCACCCCGGTGCCGTCGGAATTGGCGGTCCACAAATGATGGAACGTGACCTGGTTGCGATCGACGTACTCCCATCGCATGAACAGCACACGGCCGTCGGGCAGCATCCACGGCGTGTTTTCCTGTTCGGCGTTGTTGGACACCATGCGGACGTTCTTGCCGTCGCCGTCGCAGCGGTAGAGAACGGCCACCTGCGTGCGCCAGCACGGAACAAAGCGGTGACACCGGCTGGAGCAGAACAGGATGCCGCCGTCGGGCAGGTAGATCGGCTCGATGTCGTTGTCCGGCCCCGCGGTCAGTTGCCGAACATTCGAGCCGTCCACGTCGATCTCGTAGAGGTGATAAGTTTCGGAGCCACCCCGGCGGTAGGAGAAAAGGACCTTATTCCCTTCGTAATGGACGTTCGGATCTCGCATCCCGCCGCCCGGGTCGTCGAGCAACACCTTGAGCCGGCCGGTCCTAAGGTTGAGCCGGCACAGCCGCGCCCCTTCGCCGAAAGCGAACCGCTTTCCATCGCGCTTCAGGAGCGCCTGCTCGGTGTAGGGCGAGTCCTCGCAATAGTGTCCAAAATTGCCGTACCAATGGTCGTTTCCCGAGACACGCTGGGCGAACACGATTTCGTCAAAGTCAGCTTCAGGGCCGTCGAGAAACCGCTGGAGCATGGCGCCCCTCACGTGGCTGTCAACCGCATCGGGAAGCGCTTGGCCCCAAGCGGGAGTATTGAATACCGCCGTTGCGAGGACGGCCGCGGCTAGCGCATGAGGTCGCCACATTGCTTCTGTTCGTCAAGTTGTTGAGGGGCCTTCAATTCCGTCGATAACCCCCTGGGCGACCATGTCGGGGATGATCTCGTCGAGCCAGGCCCAATCGTATGTGCCGGGCTCCTTCTCCGTTTTGGCCCAACCGGCCTGGATGCGTGCCCTTTTCACGCCGAGCGGCCCGAGGTGTTGCTTCCAGGCCGCGTAGATCGTGTAGTCGCGGTCCATGGTTTCCGCCCCCACGGACCAGCTCGACGCCTCGATCTCCCGGGCGTGGCGGGGCTGGACTCGGCCGACCAGTGCATATCCCTGGGCCGGTTCGCCCCCGTGGATCGTGGCGGTCGAAAGGGCGGCGATCGCGAAAACGATCCATACGTGCACTTGTTGGATGGCTGGATGTGTCTCGGCCATTCTGTCATGCCTCGTTCGTGGAAAGGAACGGCCGGCTATTGATCGCTGCTGTTGTGCTCGACGATCGTCTCTTGGGCGCCGCGGAGATCGAGTGCGGGCCGCTTCTCGTCGGTTTTGCGGTTCAGGTTTGCCATCACGTTTCCGGTAATGTTGATGCGGCGGCATTCGGGATCGGCCTCGATGGGCTGTCGATTCAGTCCGGCGATCACGTTTCCCGAGATGGCCACGTCGCTCGTGCCCGCCAGATGAATTCCGGAAGCCGGATCGTCGGAATTGGACCGGTATTTTCCCTCGCCGATATAGCGATCGGAAAAGTTGTTGCCCGTGATGGTAATCCGACCGCTGTCGGGGCCGACGCTGAGCGCCCTGGCCTCGTCGACGGTGAAGGTGTTCGCCGACACCGTGCATCCCCAGGCGTCGCGCAGATCGACGCCGCCGCCGAAGTTGTGGGCGATCACGTTGGCGCTGACGGTAATGCCGTGGCAATCGCGATCCAGCACGATCGCGGTTCCCTGACATTCCTCGATCATGTTCCCCG
>JBDRTC010001239.1:0-2277 GCA_043824335.1 Planctomycetota bacterium
ATGGGTCGACTCGATGAAGTCGAGCGCTTGTACAGGCGGCAACTGGCATGCCAGCCCGAATCAGCAGAGCAAATAAAGCAACTTGGATGGCTCTATCAAAACATGGGCAAGTATCCCGCTGCTGAAAAACATCTTCAGCGGGCGCTCTCCATCTTTCGAAAGAAATCGAAGAAACTTCCGCCCAACTTTTTTTGGCAGCCCAACTATCAAAGCATGGCGGACGTGCATAAAGGACTTGGGGTGGTGTATGCTGCAATGGGCCAAGTGGGCCGGTCGGTGTGGGCTTGGCGGCGTTGGCTTTCCATCCAATCCAAAAGTGTGCGCAGCCGCTTTCTTTTTGAGACAACCAGCAATAGCCGTAGAAGCGAATTTGACGTTGAGCTAGGGATGATCCTCAGCCTAGCGATTCAGACCAGAACGACACGAGCGGTGGAGACGGCCTTCAATGCGTTGCTTTGCCTGAAGGATATCGGCCAAGATCAGCACCAAGCGTACCGAGCGCAAATCACCCGGTCCACCGACCCGAATGATCGCGCGCGTTGGAACCGGTACGTGGACGCCAAACGGCGGCACGCGACCCTATCCCTTGCGGGTCCGGGGAAGCTCTCGCCGTACAAGTATCAAGAACTGTTAGGGAAGGCACATTCCGACACACTTCAATTCCTTTTCGGATCGTATTCGAAGGCTGATGAGACGCTCCGCCGTATTGACTCTTCGTTGTTGAGCCGAAAACTCTCGGCAAGTGTTGTGCTTCTGGAGATTGCTAGGACACACATCTTCCGTTTCAAAGCCACGGGTGGACAACCAAGATGGGATCCGGAGCACTATCTCGCTTTCGTTCTCCGTCGTGGACAGCGGCCAGTGA
Organism: Planctomycetota bacterium; assembly: GCA_043824335.1. Lineage (GTDB taxonomy): Bacteria > Planctomycetota > Planctomycetia > Pirellulales > Thermoguttaceae > JBDRTC01. Next base: position 866 of record JBDRTC010001239.1, read on the forward strand.
TTATCGACCTTGGGGAAGCCCACGTGATCGATGCAGAGATCAAACGCCTAAGGCATTCCATTATGCGAGCCCCACAAGAAGTCGTCTCACTTGGCGACGAGAGACTGGCAGAGCGGCATTTCAAATCCTTGGCACGGAGGCTATACGATCGGCTTTTGTTGCCGGTTCAGAAGCAACTCCGCCCAAGAGATCGGCTGGTCATCAGTCCAGTTGGAGAGCTGAATTTGCTGCCGTTCGAGATTCTGGTTGGGCCTCGCGGGAAATACCTGGTTGAAGAGCGTGCAGTTCGATATGTGTCCACAGGGCGCGATCTTCTCTTGTGGCGGACGAAGCCTTGGCGCCCCAGAACCAGTGACAAGGCTGTCGTAATGGGGGACCCCGATTACGGCACTTCGCCCAAAGCAGATACCTCAGGACCGTTTTCCCGGCTTCCCGCGACGGGTGTTGAGGCCCGGGAGGTGGCTTCAAGCCTGCAGGGCGCAAGGTTGTTTCTCAGGAGAATGGCAAGTGAGCGGACTCTTCGGGAATCGGGCAGAGTGAGTGTGCTTCATTTAGCCACACACGGTTTTTTCCACGAACTTGCTGGGCCGTCCAGAATAGAAAGCCCCAGTGCTGCATTGAAAGAGCGCTCGTCGTCGCGTCGAAGACTGGCTCGAGTCCAGAACCCTATGCTTCGTTCCGGTCTAGCGCTGGCGGGTGCGAACCAATCGTCCAGTGAGTCACCAGTAGGGGGCCGACTGGATGACGGGATACTGACGGCAGAGGAGGTGGCGACTCTAGATCTGGTGGGTACCGAGCTTGTTGTACTGTCAGCTTGCGAAACCGGAATTGGAGAAGTGAAGCGAGGGGGAGGTGTGTATGGGTTGCGGCGTGGCTTCGAGCTGGCAGGTACACGGAGTATCGTGATGAGCCTGTGGAAAGTGCCTGACGCCGAGACCCGGGAGCTGATGAGAGCATTCTATACACGGCTCAAAGCAGGTAAGGGCAAGGGAAGAGCACTTAGGGAATCGATGTTGGAGCAGATCCGACGGCGGCGCTCCCGAAATGGAGGCGCACATCCCTATTTCTGGGGAGCTTTCATCCTGGCTGGAGATCCTATGTAGGCGGGGATGCGTTTCTGTTCGCCAAACGCATCCCCAACTCATACCCAAGAGGTGAGCAACACGTCAAGAGATCGCCGATCAGGATGCGACGGATTCCACCTCAGCCAGAGTCTCACTGCAGCCGCCATAAGGTCTTGGACGGTGGCGTAAAGTCCCCCCACCGGGCTGACCATGCTGGCGAGACGTCGTGCAGACTCGATAGACAAAGGACCGGATGGACGCCACACCTCTAACGCCCCTTGCTGGAGCAGTAGCTCCACCAACTCGTCTGTAGCGGCCCAGGCTTCGTTGCTCGTTACGAGAGCGATC
>JBDRTC010001240.1:0-3105 GCA_043824335.1 Planctomycetota bacterium
GGTTCAGGGTTCAGAATTTGCACAAACACGTGGAACCCAGGGTCCTGAACCCCGAACCCTGAACCCTGAACCCATCACGTTGAGAAAGGCTTACGACAACGCCTGCCGGCGCGTCGACGACCTGGTCACGCAGTTGGCCGCCAATCCCTGCGACCTCGGGCCGGCCGACATCTCGACCGAAGATGCGGTCGAGGCCGACTACACCTCGAACTTCACCCAGGCCGACTTTGAGGCGGCCGTCGAGAAGTGCGTGGAGTACATCCGGGCGGGCGACATCTTTCAAGTCGTCTTCAGCCAGCGTTTGGAAGTCCCGATCCGGGCGCACCCGTTCGAGATCTACCGCACGCTTCGAGTGGTCAATCCGAGTCCGTTCATGTTCTACCTGCGGAGCCCGAGCGTGATCCTGGTGGGCAGCTCGCCGGAGATCATGGTCCGCGTCGTCGACGGCCACATCACCACCCGGCCCCTGGCCGGCACCCGCCGCCGCGGCGCGACCGAGGAAGACGACCGGCGCCTGGCCGAAGAGCTGTTGGCCGATCCCAAGGAGCGGGCGGAGCACGTGATGCTGGTCGACCTGGGGCGCAACGACGTGGGCCGCGTGGCCCGGTACGGGTCGGTCGAGCTGAGCGACGTGATGACCATCGAGCGGTACAGCCACGTGATGCACATCACCTCGAACGTCACGGGCGAATTGGCCCCGGGCAAGACCGCCTTCGACGCCCTTTGGGCCTGTTTGCCGGCCGGCACCGTCTCCGGCGCGCCCAAGGTCCGCGCCATGGAGATCATCGACGAAGTCGAGCCCCATCGGCGCGGTCCCTATGCGGGAGCCGTCGGCTACTTCGACTTCAACGGCAACATGGACACCTGCATCGCGCTGAGGACCATCGTCATTCAGGGCGACAAGGCCTATGTCCAGGCTGGGGCCGGCATCGTTGCCGACAGCGTGCCTACCAACGAGTGGCACGAAACGCTCAGCAAGGCCCGAGGGCTGTTGAAGGCCATTGCGATCACGGAGAAACGAGTCTAGTAGTAGGGATGAGGGGCGAGGGGTGAGGGTTGAGGGTTGAGGGGCGAGAGGTGAGAGGGTAAGGATAAACGCCCACGGGCTGCGGCCCGTGGGGTCGGCAGGTCGGCACGAGCCGCACCGCAATTATATTGGATCATCAAAACTTGCGTACCATCATGCAAATCGACGCGATCGAAGTATTTCACGTTGCCTTGCCGCTTCGCCGGCCACTTACGACGCCTGGCGGCCCGGCCGACGCGCTTGAAACCGTGCTGGTCCGCATGGAAAGCGGCCAGGCGGTCGGCTGGGGGGAAGCGAGCCCCGGCAATGCCCCGGCGGCCGGATCGGAATGGGCGGCCGGCGTGTTCGGGTGTGTGCGCGACTGGCTGGCCCCGGCGTTGGTCGGCCGAATGGTCGACTCGGGCAAGGTCCTCCAGGACCGACTGGCCGGCTTCCGGGGGAACCAGTTCGCCAAGGCGGCGCTCGACACGGCCTGGTGGGATCTCCACGCCCGAATCGCCGGCAAGCCGCTTCACCAAGTGCTCGATGGCCAGCGCGACGCGGTCGAGGTGGGCGTCGGCTTCGATCAGATGGAGACCATCGACGAGCTGTTTGCCGCGATCGGCAAGGCGTTTGAGGCCGGGTACGCCCGGGTCGAGCTGAAGTTTCGCCCCGGCTGGGACATCCACATGCTCAACGCCGTCAGGCACGAGTTTCCCACGCAGACGATCCACGTCGACGTCGAGGGAGCGCTGCGCCTGGACCACATGGAAATCCTCTGCCGGCTGGACGACTTCACCGTGGCGATGGTCGAGCAGCCGCTGGCGGCCGACGACCTGGTCGGTCACGCCATGGTGCAGGAGACGATCCGTACGCCTATCTGCCTGGACGAGTCGATCACCACGCCCGAACAGGCCGACATGGCGATCGAGCTCAAGAGCGGCCAGTTCGTCAACGTCAAGCCGGGCAGGGTAGGGGGGCTCACGCCGGCGGTTGCCATCCACGACGCCTGTCACGACGCCTGCATCCCCTGTTGGGTCGGCGCGATGCCTCAGAGTGCCGTGGGAGTGCGTGCAGGGCTGGCCCTGGCCGCAAGAAAGAACTTCACCTACCCGGCCGACTTTTTCGCTTCCGACGAACTGTTCGTCGAGGATTTGGCCGAGCCACCGGTTCCAGTTCGTGACGAGACCGACGGCGTCCTTCGCGTTCCCCTGTGGTCGGAGCCCGGGATTGGCGTCGAACCCGATCCCGAGTTGCTAGAGAAGTTCTCCCTGGCCCGGGTGAAATTGTAGCGATGGCCGAAAACTGACCCCCGCGATTCCGAGGAACTCCCAATGATCTGTGTGCTTGCCAAGATCGAGCTGGCCGAAGGCCGGCGCGACGATTTCCTGGCCCGGTTCCACGAGCTTGTGCCAAAGGTGCTGGAGGAAGAGGGGTGCCTGGAGTACGGGCCGATGGTCGACGTGCCGACGAGCATCGGGGCCCAGGCGCCCGCGCGCGACCACGTGGTCACGGTGGTCGAAAAATGGGAGAGCGTCGAGGCCCTGGAAGCGCACCTCATAGCACCCCACATGCTTGAATACCGCAAGGCGGTCAAGCCGATGGTGGTCGGCACCTCGATCGAGATCTTGGAGCCGGCATAAGTACCTCGTGTCCCTCGAATTCGGGGGTGGCTGGCGGCTCCAGCGCAGCGAAGCCCCGGGGCTTGACCGCCGAATCGATGTGATCGGCACGTCCGGCACGTGGTTTCGTTCTTTGGAGGGGCAGCATTCCCCCAAGCGGTTCCGTCCGGCGGGCTCTCTTGGATTTTCCGATTTCAAGGACCGGCTGTGAGCTAACCTTGAGGTAGTCAGCCCTTACCCATCGAAGGTTGGCTCTCCGGTCGGGCGGGGCAGGCTTCCGGTTCGTTTCGGCCACTTTTTTGTCTGTCCGAAGTTGTCGCGCCATGCTTCGAGTTCCGGTGCAAAAAATCGAGCCGGGGATGATTCTAGCGCGGCCGATCCCGCTGCCGCACGATCCTTATCGATATCTCTTACAACGGGACCGAGAGATCCCCATGGACTTGGTTCCCCGGCTGAAGCAGCTCGGGATCATGGAGG
>JBDRTC010001241.1:0-7489 GCA_043824335.1 Planctomycetota bacterium
CCGACGACGATGACACCGACCCACTGGCCACCCAGGCCGCCGACGAGTTGGCCCTGATGCTGGTCGAGTAGTCACTGCGACTCGCCGGTTGTCAACACAAACACCAACACACCCGGCCGGGGTGCGGGGCAGGCATCCCGGCAGGAAGTCCCAAATGGGAGTCATCCCGATCCGCCGGGGTCGCCACGCCCGGCGGCTCACTCGGCCAGTAGCGCGGCCGTCTGGCGGCGGAATTGGCGGAGGCGTTCCTCTTGCTCCTTGCCGAAGGAGCCGAGGCGCTGGGCGTAGGTGTCCATCCAGGTGACGAGGCGGGCTTCGTCGTCGGCGCTGAGCTTGACGTCGTAGTGGCCTTCCCGGAGGAGCTTTAGGAGCGGGCTCATGGCCGAGGCACAGCCGCCGGGTGTTGAGCGGGCCTGGCGGAAGCGGGCGACGATGTGGTCGCGGAGGCTCGGCTGGCCGTAGCCGGTCAGGGCGTCGTAAGATTTTTCGGCCGTGAGGTCGAACTTGGGATCTTTGGCGCCGGGCTGGTGACACTCGACGCACTGCCTTTGGAGCATCGGTTGGACCAACGTCTGGTAGTCGAGCGGCCAGGAGCCCTCGGGCCCGGGCGTGATTTTGGAGGGCTCTCGGCCGAGGGCGAGGGGGACGACGTTCGGCGGCGAGGTGTGGCGCGGCTCGTGGCAGCCGACGCACGTGGTCGTCTCGCCCGGCTGAACGTAGGTGACCGTGCGCATCGTCTGCACGGCCATGCCCCGCTCGTCGAGGGCCTGCATGAAGAAGTTCACGCCCGAGGGCACCCGGAAATAGGCCGAGCCGTCGGCTTCGACGGGCACGGTGCCCAGGACGAACTTGCCGGGGTCGTCGCGGGTCATGCCCATGGGCGGGTTGTTCATCACCGGGTGGGTTTTGGGCGGGATGCCCACCAGGCGCAGCCGCCGGACCGTCCCCCGCAGCGAGGCGGGCAGCCCCTCGTGGACGTCCAAGAGCAGCATCCGGCCTTCCTGGACTCCCTCCCAATCCACCCGGGCGGCCAAATGCTTGGGCGGGTCTTGGGGCCGGATCGGCAGCGGGTACATGCTCGAAATCGCCGGATCGCGGTAGAGGAGCGTCAGGTTGCCGAAGGCGTCCGAGAGGTAGACGCCCAGGCCGTCGGACGGGCCCACCGCGTGCGACAGCGGCCGGTTGCTCCAGGCCACGAGGTAGTAGTCTTCCGAGAGCGGATACGGGTTGGCGTAGAACGTGCTGGGCCACCCTTCGATCTCGGGGAACGGAACCTCGGGCGTCAGACGCGTGATCGGATTGCGCCCGTCGTCCCCCTTGGCCGGATCGAGCAACACGAGGCTCCCGCCCGTCACCGCATGGTGCGACGAGGCCGTGAAGACGATCTTCCGCGACCCGGGGATGCTGCGGGGCTCGAACGTCGAGAGCGGTTTTTGGGAGTAGTTGCCGAAGACCGACTGCGGCTGGGTCCCGTCGGGCAGGGTCGACCAGAGGCTCATGTAGGGCTGGCCGCTGCGGTCGACGTAATCCCACCGGGCGTAGAGGATCCGCCCGTCGTGGTCGATGCTCGGGGTCCACTCGAATTCTTCGAACGCGGAGATCTGCCGCAGGTTGCCGCCGTCGGCTTCCATCCGGTGGAGCGTGTAAACGGCCACCGGGCGCTCGGGCCCGCCGCCGCAACGAACGTAGCCGTCGGGCAGCGTGCCCTCCAGGGTGGCCGTGGCGCTGGCCTTGCCGCACTGGATGTGCTGACCCCGCCGGGTGGAAAGAAAGATGATCTCGCCGCCGGGGAGGTAGCGGCCGTCGAAGTCGTCGTACTTGCCCCGGGTCAACTGCCGCAGGCCCGTGCCGTCGAGGTTGATCTCGTAGAGGTGGTAGAAGGCCTCCTCGGGCACGTTCGCCTTATCCAACTTGTTGGGCTCGTCGCAAAGGCCCGGATGAAACTTCGCGTAGGCGAAGAGCACCTTCCGGCCGTCGTGGGAGAGATCCGGGCGGAGGACGTCGCCCGGTGGGAGTGCGTCGGCGAGGGGGCAGAGCTTCGCACTCTCGCTCTTGAAGTTTTCGAGCACGTAGAGCCCGCCGCCGTCGCGCGAGAACCAGCCGTAGTATTGGTCGGACATGTGACTGTACGACGAGTGACGCCGCTTGACCAACAGCAGGTCGTCGAAATCCAGAATCGGATTGGCCAGGCTCATCCGGCGGACCGCCCGGCGAACTCGCAAGTAAAGTTCCTTGCGAACCGCTTCCGAAGCTTCCTCGGGCTGCTTCAGCCGCAAGGCGACTTCCTTGAGGGTTTCGACCTCCGCCGTCACGTCGACTCCCTGCTCCCTGAGATCGGCCGCCAGGAGCAGGCCGCGTTCGAGCGCCGTGGCCGTGGCGTAACCTTCAGCGAGCCGGGTCGTCGGCAGCATTGGCGGGCCGGAGGAATGGGCGGGGAGCGACCGGGTGGAATGCTGGCAGGTGCTGCTCTGCGTGGCCGCGTCGGTTTGCGTGCCCGTGTTCCAGTCGGTGTAGAACGTCTGCTCGTAGACCTCGACCTCGTCCAGGTGCAGGCAGGTAAGGCCGGGCAACTGGATCCGCACGAACCGGGCCTTCCGGCCGCCCAAAACAACGATCAGCGGCTTGCCGTCGGTGCGGCCGTAGAACGGGGTACCGTCGTGCTGGTAGACCGGCTCGAAGTGCCCGCCGTCTTCGGAAACGAGCACGATCAATTCCACGGCCCGGCCGGCGGTCTCGTCGCAGCGGTTGTAGACGTGAACCTGGTCCAGCAGCATCACGCGCTTCAGATCGACCTGCCACCACGGGTTCTCCTCGACCGCCGTGTGGAACCCCCAACGGCCGTTGATCACGCCGTCGCAGCCTCCGTCGGCGTCTTCCTCAGGCGTAACATTCCCGCCCCACGCGGCCGGAACACCGCGGACCGCGTTTTCCCCAAGCCAGTCGGCTTCGATTTGGGCGGCGGAGAGCGCCGGCTGCGCTTCCGCCGGGTCCGCCGGGTCCGCCGGGGACGAAGGCGTGACCGCGCGGGCAACGTGGCAGAGACACACGGTCAGCCAGACCGCCAGAATCGGGAAGTTGCGAAGGCTCTTCATCGGTTTCCTTCCTCACAACTGGACTTTTGCAAAAAGTCCAGTCGCAAAACAGCGACATCCACGGTTCACGCTCCCCCAACGGCCCAACCGGCCTTCCATCCACGTGGAGTATACCCGTAGCCTGCCCCAGAGAGCAACCTAATCTCTTGCGGTCTTCCAGGTTGGCCTCCGAGTCGCAAGTAGTGCGGCCCCGCTTGTGGCGGTTTGCCAAACCGAAGCTTCTATGCAGTGCCCGTCGCCAAACAGAGGGCGATGCGGCACCCCTGGTGGAACTCGGCGAGGTCGAGCTTCTCCTCGGTGGTGTGGGGATTCTTTTGGCCGCAGCCGAGGGTGACGGTGGGGATTCCCCGGGCGGAGAGCCAATTGGCGTCGAGACCCCCGTTGCATATGGCCCGGATCGGCTGATCCCCAGCGCGGCAGACGGCGGCCTCGGCCTCGAGCACGCAGGGCTCGTCGTCGGCGAGCTTGAACGACTCGTAGTCGAGCCGGCCGTCGAAGGTGACTTGGCCTGAGACTCCTTCCCGATTACGCACGGCCCGGGCCGCTTTGCGAAACGCCCGCTCGATTGCCCGAACGATCCGCCGGCGGAAGACCGGGTCGTGACTGCGCGCCTCGGCGCGAATTTCGACCAGCGGCGTGACCACGTTGGTTGCTTCGCCGCCGCGGATCGCGCCCACGTTGCTCGTACCCGTTCGGCCGTTCTTCTCGATCAGTCCATGCCAGCCCTCCCGGTGCAGTTCGGCGATGGCCAGCGAGGCGACGGCCACGGCGCTCACGCCGTCTTCCGGAGCCCCGCCCGCGTGGCTGGCGATCCCCTTGACCCGAATCGCCATCCGATATCCGCCGGTGGCGCCGACGGTGAGCTTGTCGGGCGATCCGCCGTCGAAGTTGAAGGCCAGTTTTGGTTTACCCAAAAGCCCGAGGCGGGCGTGACGAGCGCCGTGAAGGCCGACCTCTTCCTGCACCGTCCAGAAGAACGTGAGCGGCGGGTGCGGCGCCTGGTTCCGGAGGATCTCCAGCGCCGTGTTGAGCACCACGGCGGCCCCGGCCCGATCGTCGGCGCCCAGGGCCGTGCTCTTGTCGGCTGGCACGACCATGCCTCGGCGAACCACCGGCACGGTCCCTTCACAGAGAGGCACCGTATCCACGTGGGCCATCAGGAGACGTCGCGGCCCGGCGTGCGTACCCGGCAGCTTGCAGACGAGGTTCCCCACGTCGCCCCCGTGCAGGCTGCGCCGGTGGGCCTGATCGGTCTTGATGGCCTCTTCCGGCACGCCCGCCCCGCGGAGCTTTTCGCGAATGAACTTGAGCACCTGATCTTCCCGACCGCTTCGCCCGGGGATGGCCAGCAATTGGACGACCAACTCCTGGGCCCGGCGCCGATCCGGCTCGTGCGGCATCGTCACCCGGCGCTTCCGGGGCGTGGGAGGCGTTGACTTCGACGACGCCGCTTTCCGGACCTGCTTCTTCTTCATGCCACTGGACCTGCCACGGGCTGCCTTGCGAAAGCCGAGAAAGGGTTTATTATTTTAGCAGCGCGTCGAAAGCGATGCAAAACGTGCTCGGTTGGGGCAGCAGTTGCACTGCTGACCCGGGGGGAGGTGCGGCAGTACAACTGCCACACCAACCGGGAATGCGGAAGTTGTTCTTTGTCCGATCCCAGGAGGGACGAATCCCGTGCGTTTCTTTGTGGCAGGCATTATGCAGGGGTCGCACACCGAGCGGGTCGTTTGCGACCAGGGCTATCGCAAAGAGATCACCCGGCTCGTCGAGTCGCATTTTCCGGGGGCGGAGGTCTACGATCCCCGGGCCGACCACTCCGACTCGATCGCCTACGACGACCCGACCGGGCGCAGCGTGTTCTTTCACCACAACCGGATGTGCCGCCAGGTCGACGTGCTCCTGGCCTTCCTGCCCGAGGCTTCCATGGGAACCGCCATCGAAATGTGGGAGGCCTATCAGCACGGGGCCGCGGTGATCACGATCAGCCCCATGGAGCACAACTGGGCCGTGAAATTCTTAAGCCACGAGCTGTACCCCGATCTTCCGCAGTTCCGAGCGGCCGTGGAGAGCGGCCGTCTTGCCCGGCGGATTGCGGAGATCCGCGAGCAGTCGGCCGCCGGGTGAAATGCCAGCCTCTTACGAAGCCGCCGTACCGGCGGCTGCTAAACAACGGAACGTCCGAATTGGGAAGCTACCGTTTGGACCGTGCTCAGCGGATCGATTCGATGGTTTTGACGATCGTCTCTTCGTTGAACTTCTCGGCGTCGGCGCGAAACCAGAACTTCACCGGACCGTCTTCGCCTTCGAAAGTGCCGGTCACTTCAATGCGTTGGGCTTCCGAGTCCACGTCTTGTCCAACCGAAAAACTGAACGTAACCGGCTGGCCCCGAACCTCGATCTCCTTCTCATGCGTCTCCCAATCCTGGACGTTCACGACCGGTACCAGCCCCTTTGCCTGCAGCACGTCCTGGTCCAACTGATCGAGCATCTCTTGTTGCTGCATTTCCTCGGCGAAGATCGATCCGAAAGAGGCCAGCACGAGAAGGCTCTGGGTGGACTCGTCGGCGTATGCCGCCCCGACGATGATTGTGCCGCCGGTCAACGGCCACGTGACGTTCAGAGAGCCGACTGGCTCCAGTTCCGCCGGGATATCCATCCGGACCATCTTCTCGGTCACCGCGACCGCCACGTCGGGATCCTCGCTGACTGAATTGCTGAAATGCGTACCCACCCACACAGTCCCGCCACAGCAGGCGACCACCAGGAGGACGGACAAGACGCCGAAGAGGATCAGCAGTTTGCAGCCGCAGCCGAGCCCTTTCTTCTGGGGGGGCTGTCCCCAGTTCTGGTCCACGCCCGATTGGTCCCACGCCATCTGGTCCATGCCGGATTGGTCCATCGACATTGGATCACCTTCTCCATGTGTTCCCGTAGTTACCCGCGTCCCGCTCCCGATGGAAGCCATTTTCGGCCCTGCGGGAGAAGATGTCAATTCGGCTATGCGCGTTGCGGATTGCTGAAAGCCGGCGGCCGGGATAGGCTGGGACGTCAGGTCTTTAGCCTGACGCAACCGAGTTGCAGCCGAAAGGGTTCAGGGTTCAGGACTTTCGGGCCGACTTGGCGTGGCCGAAGACGGACGATGCGTCTGTCCGTCTGGAAATGCGACAATCGTCCGAAGCGACATTCTGAACCCTGAACCCTGAACCCTGAACTCTCTGAAATGGCCTTGCCCATGCTCCACCTGTTGGATCTCACGCCCGAGCAACTGAGGGGTTGGCTCGCCGAGCACGACCTGCCCGGCTATCGGGCCGTGCAGATTCGTCAATGGTTGTTCGAGCGGTCGGCGGACGGGTTCGAGGCGATGACCGATCTGGCCAGGCCGTTCAGGAGCCGGCTGGCCGAGGAGTTTTGCCTCTGGACCACGGAGGTCGTCGCCCGTCAAGAGGCCGACGACGGAACCGAAAAGCTGCTCCTCGCGCTCTCCGATGGAGAGCGGATCGAGTGTGTGCTCCTGCGCGACGACAAAACGCGCCGAACGATCTGCATCAGCACGCAGGTGGGCTGCGCGATGGGGTGCGCGTTCTGTGCCAGCGGGCTGGAGGGCGTGAAGCGGAACCTGACGGCCGGCGAGATCGTCGAAGAGATGCTCCAGCTCAAGCGGCTCTTGCCTCACGACGAGCGCTTAAGCCACGTGGTGGTGATGGGCATGGGCGAGCCGCTTCTGAACCTCGACGCCCTGCTCCAAGCGCTGGCCACCGCTGCCGATCCTGAGGCCCTTGCGATCAGCGCCCGGCGGATCACGATCTCCACGGTGGGGCTCCCCGGACCGATGAGACGCCTGGCCGAACACAATGCCCCGTACCACCTGGCCGTGTCGCTCCACGCGCCCGACGACGAGCTCAGGAACCGGCTGGTGCCGTCGAACCGGAAGGTGGGGATCGCCGCGATCCTGGCGGCGGCGGACGAGTATTTCGAGCGGACCGGTCGCCGGGTCACCTACGAATACGTGCTCCTGGCCGAGGTGAACGATCAGCCGCGCCACGCCCGGCGGCTCGTCGAGCTCTTGCGAGGCCGGCCGGCCCTGGTCAACGTGATTCCTTACAATCGAGTCTCGGGCCTCCCCTACCGAACGCCCCCGGCGGCCGATTCCGCCCGGTTCGTCGAAATACTCCGAGAAGGCGGCTTAAACGCCCAACTCCGCTACCGCAAGGGCGACCGCATCGCCGCCGCCTGCGGACAACTGCGGGGCGCAACCGCGTAGAGGCAGGACATCCCCAGTACCGCATGACTCTTGAACTTGTCAGTTGGGTACTAGTGATAAGCAGACACTGCCACTTCGAGCCGTTTATTGGAGAAGGACTCATGAGCAACGCACAACGCTGCATTCTTGTGAG
>JBDRTC010001242.1:0-3773 GCA_043824335.1 Planctomycetota bacterium
CGAACTGCACGTACTGGAGCACGTCGCGGACCGTGTCGCCGTGGATCACCGCGTCGAAGGTCGGCCGCCCGTCGTCGTCAAGGCTCACGTGTACGGCGCTGGTGTCGCCGAACAGGTTGTGCAGGTCGCCGAGGATCTCCTGGTAGGCCCCGACCAGAAACGCCGCCAGGTAGTAGGGCTCGCCCGTGAAGTCGTGAAGCGGGAGGGTGCGGCGCACGTCGCGGCGGTCGATGAAGCGGGCGATTTTTCCGTCGGAGTCGCAGGTGACGTCGGCCAGCACGGCGTGGCGCGTGGGGCGCTCGTCGAGCCGGTGGATGGGCATCACCGGGAAGAGCTGCTTGACGGCCCAACTGTCGGGCATCGATTGGAAAATCGAGAAGTTCACGAAGTACGTCTCGCTCAAGAGGGCGTCGAGCCCTTCAAGCTCCTCAGGGACGTACTCCAACTGGCGTACGAGCCGCTGGAGCTTCTTGGCGATGGCCCAAAACAGCCGTTCCGCCAGGCTCCGCTTGGCCAGCGAGAGGTGGCCGCCGCCGAAGAGGCTGATGGCCATGTCCAGCGCCTGCTGGGCGTCGTGGTAGCTTTCGAGGACGTTTCGGACGGCGAGGTCGCGGTACGTGTCCATCAGGTCGCTGATCGGCTGCTCGACATCGTCGCCCAGCTCGGCGGGGATGTCGTTCTCCCCGCGGTCCGACACGCCGAGCACGTTGAACACCAGCACGCTGTGATAGGCGACGGTCGCCCGGCCGCTCTCGGAAAAAATCACCGGATGGGCCACACCGGCGTCGTCGCAGATGGATTGGATGCGGAAGACGACGTCGTTGGCGTACTCTTCGAGGGTGTAGTTGGCGCTGGACTCGAAGTTGGTTTGCGATCCGTCGTAATCGACGCCCAGCCCGCCGCCCACGTCGAGGTATTCCAGCCCGGCCCCCTGGCGCACCAGGTCGACGTAAACCCGGGCGGCCTCGTTCAGGGCGGCCTTGATGTGGCGGATGTTGGTGATCTGGCTGCCCAGGTGGAAGTGCAGGAGGTTGAAGCAGCCTTCCATGTCGTGGGCCTTCAGCTCCTCGAGCACTCTGAGGACTTCGGTCACCGTGAGCCCGAACTTCGACCGGTATCCGCCCGACGACTGCCAGCGGCCTGCGCCCGGCGAGGCCAGCTTGACGCGAACGCCGATCCTGGGGCGAACGCCGACGCGACGGGCGTACTTGAGGATCAGCGCCAACTCGGTGTACTTCTCGATCACCAGGAAGATCTGCCGCCCGACCTTCTGGGCCAGCACGGCCATCTCGATGAACTGGTCGTCCTTGAAGCCGTTGCAAACGATGGGCACGTCGCCGGAGGCCATGCCGATGACGGCCATCAGCTCGGGCTTGCTCCCCGCTTCCAGCCCCACCCCGTGGGGACGGCCGAAGCGGAGCACCTCCTCGACCACCTGCCGCTGCTGATTGACCTTGATCGGGTAAATGCACTGGTAGCGCGACTGGTAGCCGTACTCCTCGATCGCCCGGCGGAATGCCCCCTGGATCTCGCCCAGGCGGTGCTGGAGAAGCTCGCCGAAGCGGATCAAGACGGGCGGGTGGATCCCTTGGGCCTGGAGGCGGTCGACCAGCCGCTTCAGGTCGATGCCTCGGTCGGGCTCCTTGGTGGGATGAACGTCGAGGTGCCCTTGGGCATTGACCGAGAAGTAGCCCTTTCCCCAGTTGGCCACCTCGTACAGGTCGGCGGCCTCGACGACCGTCCAGCGGCGGTGTTCCCGGTCCATGTCGAGCATTTCGGCATCCTGAGAGCGCGGTTGAGAAGCCAAGCGCAACCATCCCGTTGATGCTTGGCCTTTCAATCTCCCGTCAATCGCCGCGAAGCTTGAGGCCGTGGGTGGTGAGCTTCTCGCGGACTTCGTTGAGGCTGGTCACGCCGAAATTCTTGCACTCCAACAGTTCGTCGCCGGTCCGCCGCAGGAGCTCGCCGATGGTGCTGATTCCCAACCGGATCATGCATTTCCGCGCCCGCACGGAAAGGCCCACGTCGGCGATGGGTCGGGCCAGGAGGACCTGCTCGTCGGCCGAGAGGGAATCGGGCTCGAACAAGTCCAGGACGTGTCGCTCCGGCGCCAGTTGACCCAGGCTGAGCCCCTTGGACGAGAGCATCTCCCGGATCTCGACCAGGCTGGTTTCGCCAAAATTCTTGCTGGCGAGGAGTTCCTGTTCCGTGCAGCGACACAAGTCGCCCAAAGCGCTGATGCCCATCTTCTGAAGACAATTGCGGCTTCGGACCGAGAGCTCGAAGTCGGTCACCGGGATGCTCAACACCTGGGACATCCGGTCGGTCCGTTTTTGGGCGTCCTCGTCGTAGTACATGTCGCCGGAGGCCTGGGCGTCCTTGAGGTACAACCTCGCCCGGGGATGGGCGGGGTCGACGTCCAGCACCCGTTGATAGCACTCCACCGCCCGGTCGCACTGGTCCCGATCTTCGTAAAGCAGCCCCAGGTTCAGAAGCGAGCCGACGTGAGGAGGAAACCGGGTGACCGAACGCTGATAGAGGCTGAGGGCCTCGTCGTCGTTGCCGCGACGATCATTTTCCAGGGCCAACCCGAACAAAGCGCCGCAGTGGTTCCGGTCGGCGTCCACCGCCCGCTCGTAGAGGGCCACGACTTCTTCGGGATTGCCTCCCAATGCGGAGACGGTCGCCCCCCTCTCGTAGAGATACTCCGCCGTCTGCTCCACGGCCCCCGACAATTCGTCCAAGGCGGCCAGCGAGCCGGCTGCGTCGCCCGCGTACCGCAAAGACTCGGCCCGGCCCAAGACGCATTGGTCAACGCCGTAGCCTGCCTGCCTCGCTGCCGCGTACGCCTCGACGGCCGCCTGGTATTCTCTTTGGGCGAAGAGCGACCGGGCCACGTAGAAGTGAGCCACGGCCCCGCCGTCCCCCCTGCGCAACACGTCGATCGCCGTTGCGTATCGGCCCAGCAGATAGAGGCAGACGCCTAACCGCACGTTGCTGGCCGGGCTATGGTCTTCTCTGTCCTGCAACTCTCCCACGGCCTCGCGAAGCGTGCGGTAATGCAAGAAATCAGTGGCAATGGCATCCACCATCTGTTGGATTTCCCGAGGACCAAAGGAGCCCGCGGACAACACCGTTTGTTTCAGATCGAATTCCAGGCTTTGCGCCATATCCCCTAACTCCTCATACTCCCACGAGCCAAGAAACCGACAAGGCAGGCGACCGACACGACACGGCGGCCGGTCGCTGGCGAGCACTCAAGAGCCAGCGGTGGGAATTGAACCCACAACCTCAGCATTACGAATGCTGTGCTCTGCCGATTGAGCTACACTGGCAAACGGCGGTTCGAGCCATGACCTGAGAATGACGCACCAGGCATCGACACCAGTCAGCAGCCCGTTGACAAAGTCAAGTTTGATCCACTCGAATTCACCACTTTACCAGGAAAGCGCCCCCGCGAAAAGCCCTGTGAACCGAGGCCAAACCCTCATTCTCATCCCTCCCGCCGGGCGCTCCCTCGGGGAACCGGGCACTCCCTCCGGTCAGCACCAAGGGCCTCCTGCTTCGGGCATTTTGAGGCGGCACGCTGAAACCCGAACCCGGGCTGCTAAAACCAGAACTCCTTACAAGCGAATAGGTTGTGGCGTCACGGCGGGAGGTCCCCCAACCTTATTCCTCCCTTGGAATCGCGCTAGACACAATGATGCGGCGGCTACGCCAAGATTGGCGGCATCCACTACTGCACGCTCCGCGCGATGGTCGAGGGACCGACG
>JBDRTC010001243.1:0-7462 GCA_043824335.1 Planctomycetota bacterium
CGTCAACGCTTTGGCTCGGTGCTCGCCGGTTTGACTGGCCGAGGTGTCGAACAAGACGACTACTTCTCGCGGCTCCCGCGCTTCTCGAATCGAGGGAGGACTAAGGCCAAGGGCGAAATACGTCAGTCCGTCGGCCGCCGCGAAGCAAGACATCTCAGCGGACACGATCACCGACTCGCGGAGCGACGTCTGCGCCGCCGGCACTGGATGCCTCACGTCTGCATCCGGTGGTTCGAGGTCGATGTTGCTCAGTCGCACGATCGCCAGGATCGAGCCGCGCCGGTCGGCCTCGACGATGGGATCGACGCCCGGATCCAGCCCTGTGCTCACCAAGGCATCCACGCCTCCCGGGACCAACGGCCGGTGCTCCGGATTGGGCAGATAAAGCACTCTAGTGACGACGTTGCCGCTTAGCGCCTGGTCAAAGTCTTCTGCGGCGAACAAGACCGGAATGAGGGCGTGCGAAAGGAAATCTGCGGTCGCAGGCAACGACGCTCTGGTCTCAAGCGTCGGATACAGCTCGACAAAAGGTCGATGCGGAATGTTGGTCAGCTTCAATTGATGAACAGTTCCTGAGGAGAAGTTGTGGCGGCCCGGGCAAACCAACGGCTCGGAATCGAAGTGGCCTTGGCCTGTGGCCTCCCACATGACGACCATCCCCTCCGGGCCAACGAAGGCAACTTGCGCCATCAGGGCCGGCTCGACATTCCCAGGTGGAGTTGGCTTGGGGATCGGCGGTGTGGCGTCCGACCCGGAGAAAGCCAACACGATAACGACTGTCACGAGCATCAGCGCGGCGATCGCCGTCACACCCGCCAGAACCGCGTTGCGCCGAGTCCATCGCCAGACACGCTCGACAAGACCAGCGTGGCGTGAGCGGATGGGTTCCGCGCACCGATACCTGTTCAATTCATCTGCCAGGTCTTGGGCGGATTGGTAGCGCCGCCCAGGGGCCTTTTCCAGACACTTCAGGCAAATGGCCTCCAGATCGCGCGGGATCGTTTTGTCAAGGGAGCGAGGTTTAGGAGGATCGCTCTTGATGATCTGCCACAGCAACTCGTGGATGCTGCCATCGAACGGTCGCTGGCCAGTGAGCAATTCGAACAACACAACGCCAAGGGAATAGACGTCGGTACGACCGTCGGCCTGATGGGCCTCCCCCTTCGCCTGTTCCGGCGACATGTAGGGAGGCGTGCCCAGGATCCCTTCCTCGATCGTCCCGCTTATGTCGTCCGACTGCTGTTTTGCCAACCCAAAGTCCGTCACGTGCGGATTGCCGTCCGCATCCAGCATAATATTGGCGGGCTTCACGTCCCGATGGACAATGTGATGGCTGTGTGCATGGTGCAACGCCTCCGCCGCGGACGCCACGATTCGAGCCGACTCATCGAGCGACAACCGCTCACGATCCATTTGCTCAGCCAGGTTGCCGCCGTCGATCAGCTCCGAGACGATGTAGTAGAATGGGCCTTCTCGGCCTACGTCGTGGACAGGAACGATACCGGGATGCGACAATTGAGCAGCCTTGCGCGCCTCCTTGAGTATGAATTCTGTATGGGACAGCGAAGCCATAGAAGCAGGGCAGGCGATCTTCACAGCCACCGGGCGGTGCAACTCCGGATCGTGGCCGCGCCAGACCTGTCCAAACCCGCCTTGCCCCAGGAGCTTCTCCAATTGATACCGCCCGAGCTGCGTTGGCGGCTCCGGAAATCCCGTCTGCTCTGAAGGGGTGTCGGGTGTTTGGCTCGATGTCGAGACGTACTCGGCGCCGATGGATCCGATCACGCGATTGAATGACTCCAAGGCGCGGATGCGTTCGCGCACTCCTTGGGCCAGTTCGGGACAATCTCGGCAGAGTTCCTCAACAGCAACCGGTTGTCCACGACTCTTCAACTCTTCCCAGCGAGCTACCAGTGTTGTGACGTTGTGGGCCTCGGCCATGACTTGTCACTCGCTTTGGAGTGTCTCCGTCATTCGCCCGGCGGTACACCGCGAAGGGCCGCACGGAGGAGAAGCCGGGCGGATTGCCACCGACGTCTGACAGTCGGCTCGGAGGTACCAAGGGCTTTGGCAACCTCGCGATGCGGTAACCCGCCGTAGTAGTGCAAGTCGAAGACTTCCCGCTCGGGCTGCGGCAGCTCTTCGACCAGCCGGTGGAACTCCGTCCACTCAGCCAACGTGGAAGGTCCCGAGGTATCCGCGGCAGGCTGATCTTTCGAGGTTCTGGATCGGTCGGAGCCCGCTGCGGTCGCGTCACTCCGGTGATGAGCGCCCATGCCTCTGGGGCCCATATAGTGCCGAGCGAGATCGATCAGCTCGCGGCGAATCTGAGTCGCCGCTAAACCCATGAAGGCAGCTATCGAATCCGGGTGGACTTCGGCAAGGGCGCGATACAGCCGCATCGCGGCATTCTGGCACACATCCTGCGTGTCTTCCCAGCGCCGCACGTTCGGGTATGCCTTCAGGAGCCTGTGAGCTAGCCGATTCAGGCGGGCACAACTGTGGTTGACTAGCTCCTCGCAGGCTGCGCGATCTCCTTCGCGAAGCCGGTCCAGACACTGCTGGATCTTGACGGTGTCACCGAAAGCCCGCGCCACGGGCAGCGTCCTCCACTGCAACCGCGAAACAATGCCCCTTGCTAAGAGTATGCCGTCTGGTGTATCAACGCACAAGCATCCGTCAGGCTGTTCGGGATGCAGTCTTCGCGGGGCATCCGGTAGCGAGTCTTGTGACTCCGGAGTTGCGTTCTCCTCTGCCGGGGATTTCTTCGGGTTTTCCGCTGGTCGTGTGACCACAGCTGCGGGACCTAAGTGGTGACGTGAAAACATGTTATGGCAATGCTCACGGATGCCTCAGAGAATCCAGCCCCAAATACTGATCAGGATGTGCCCCAGCTTTCGCTTCTATGTATATAACGAATCGACGCTCTTGAGAATTACACTGCCCAGGGTGAGCCCCAGCAGCCTCAGGAGTTGGTCGTTTGCAGCGGAAGTGTCTCATGAACGGTTCTCCGTCAGCCCTAGTCAACAAGGAGACAGAACGATGAGTAAGAGCCAAGCGATTTTTGGTGACGTTCCCAGGACATCATGCCCCGCGCCGAGACCTGTCGGACTCCGCGTGGGACATCGGGGGGCAAGCGGAAGCAGCCGCTGGCTTGCTGCCACATTGCCTATCCTGTTCGTGTTCATCTGCTCCCTGGCGTTGCCGGTGGGCCTTGGTAAATCCGTCGCCTTGGCTGGCGACGACGTGATGGAGCGGCTGAGCATCCTTACCGGCCCCGCAGCGAACGACTACAGATTTGTGGCTCCTGACAATCCCGCGCTGACGGACGGGAGAAGCGTTGACGTAGGCCAGTGGTTGCCCCAGTTGCATCAGGGGTTCCGCCAGCACGTCGGGGACCAGAATCGTTGGGCCGACCAGCACTTGGAGGATCTGATGCGAGCGTCTGACCAACAGATGCGCGACATCAAAGAGCATTCGAGACGGATGGATCGCGAGGTGGAAGACATGATGCGAGTAGGCCGAGAACGCGACGACCAAAGGATGCGCGACATCGAAGAGCATTCGAGACGGATGGATCGCGAGGTAGAAGACATGATGCGAGTAGGCCGAGAACGCGACGACCAAAGGATGCGCGACATCGAAGAGAAGTCGGAACAGATCGAACGCGACTTGAAAGACATGATGCGCGTGAACCCCTACGATATTCCGGGAATCCACACCGATGGCATCCACTCGCCCCCGGTCCCGATCGCGCCCATTCACATCCCGCAGATCGCCCCGATTCGGACGCCGCGGATCGCCCCGATTCGGATCGCGCCCATTCACATCCCGCGGATCGCGCCCATTCGCCCGGTTTTCCCCTGATAATCCGAAGCACGCCATTCCAGAGGGCATGACCACGTATCGCCGCGCAAAGTCGGACGAAAGCCCCGTGGGTTCTCAAGTTCTCGAAAGTGCGTTGCAGGTTGGAGGCTCTGGAGCTGAGACTTGAGCAGAAGACAATCGGCCTGTCAGAAGATTAGCCAGAAATGGGATGTCAGGACGACGATCGATCAGTGATAAATGCGAGGAGGGGACCGCAATGGACCAGCAATCACAACATCATAGCCTTGAATCGTTGATGGCTAACCCGCAATCGGAACTACGGACCTCGGCAATACTGGCAATATCGGGCCGATGGCCCCACGTGGGCGCGAGCGACTCGCGGCCGCGTGCCGGTGAGAGATGCGGAATTAGGGCGCCTAGGAGTCATTGCGAAGTGCTTCTGAGGGCTCAGATGCAGCGTATCGTTGCTGCGGTTCCGGCAATTCTCTTGGCTGCCCTGTGCGCGGACCTGTATGCCGGGGGAATCCACGACGCGGCCCAGCGTGGCGACCGAGCGAGTGTGGAAAGGCTGTTACAAGCCGACCCTCGTCTCCTGGAAAGCGCGGATCGCTATGGCCGTACGCCCCTGGTCTGTGCCGGACAGCAACGCAAGCTGGCCGTGGTGCAACTCCTGCTCTCAAAGGGCGCCGCTCCTGACGCAAAGTCCCGGAACAGAGGCACACTACTGCACGCGGCCGCCGAGCAGGGGAACTCGGATCTGACGAAGCTTCTCTTGGAACATAATGCATCCGTCAACGCGGAAAACAGGTACGGCTACACGCCGCTTTATTACGCGGCACTATACGGCAAGCTGGAGACCGCAAAACTGCTCTTGGCAGCCGGGGCTGATCCCGATGCCAAGGGTCCGAGTAATGGCAATCTGCTGCATTGGGCCGCACAAGAGGGCAACACCGATTTGACGAAGGCTCTCTTGGAACAAGAGCCATCCGTCAACGCGGAAAACAGGTATGGCTACACACCGCTCTACTACGCGGTGCTGCACGGCAACCTGGAGACCGCGACATTGCTGTTGGCAGCCGGGGCCGACCCCAATGCGAAAGGTCCGAGTAACGGGACCCTGCTCCATTGGGCCGTCCAGCAGGCGAACACCGATCTGATGACTCTTCTCTTGAAACACAAGGCGTCTGTCGACGCGGAAAACAGGTATGGGTACACACCCCTGTACTATGCCGTCCAAGCGAGCAGACTGGATGTAGCCAGGTTGCTGCTGGACCATGGCGCCGATCTGGGCCCGGTGTTTTCGGCTTTCCGCTGGCAGACCGCTGTCAACGATCCGGACGAGCTGGTGCGGCAGTTGGGCAGTCGGGAGCCGATCCGCCTTCGGTTGGCCGTCTTGGCCCTGGAGGCGATGGGCCGCAAAGCCGTTCCGTCGCTGATAGCCGCGATGCGCGCCAACGACGAGGAGACCCGCAACCAGGCCGTCCGGCTGCTGGCAGTGATGGGTGACGAGCCGCTACCGGAGCTTGGACAACTGCTGAAGGACCCCGTTGCGGATGTCCGCCTACGGACCGTATTCACCCTGGGGGAAATCGGGCCTCCAGCGGTCTCCCTGCTGGCTGAAGCGCTGGGGGACCCGGAACACGGCGTGCGTTGTCTCGCCGCCGACGCTCTGGTCGGCATCGGCCCGAAAGGCAAGCCCGCGGCCGCCGCCGTGCGTAAGGCGCTTGCGGATGAGAACTCTCTCGTCCGGATCCATGCTGCGAGAGCCCTTTGGGCGATCGAGCGGGATCCTGCGGCCGTTGGCCGCCTCGTCGACTGCCTACGTGCAAAGGATCCAGCGGTTCGCCTCATGGCCGCGGTCGCTCTGAAGGCCGTCGGGCCGGCAGCCAAGGTCGCATCGGACGCACTGTCCGAGGCCACCTGCGATTCCCTGGACCCCGTCGCGCTGGCGGCATCCAGGGCACTAAAGAGCATCCAGGGCAATCTGCCAACGGCAGTGCATAAGCTCAACGCGGTGGTTCGGTGGCAATCAGCGGAGCGACGTGTGAAGATTGCGCGGGCTCTAATCGGCATCGACCCCTACAAACCGCCTCCCGTGGCCATGCCGCGCTGCCTGGGCGCACTTCGGCAGGGGAAGGAGGAGGCAGACTGGTGCGCGGCTGCAATGGTTCTGGCCGCCTGGGGATCGGAGGCCAGTCCGGCAATCCCGGACCTGTCCGCCTTGTTGCAGCAGACGTTGAAACAAGAAACCCAGTGGTGCCTGAAATGGGCTTTGAGCTGCATTCAGCCCACGCAAGTCAAAGGAGAAGTGCGATGAACAGTTGGTGTTCCTATGACCGCCGTCTTGCCGTCTGTCCAAGAGCTACGCTGGCCGCGCTCCTCGGCCTGCTCGCACTGCTGACGGCGGGACTTAGCAGATCAGTTGCCTCGGCCGACGACGAAGCGATGGAGCGGTTGAAGATCCTTACCCGGATCACAGCAATTCCGGATCCCGCCGAAAAGCTAACGATCATCGAGGATCCCGTCGAGGAGATCCAAGCGATTCAGGATCCCCTCAAGACGCTGCGCAACTACCTACTCAATAATCCCGCCGACGAGATCCCGTTTCACGATTCCGTCGGTCAGGGGCTGCCTGGCACCAGAAAGCGGTCGAGGAGGCCACTCATCCCGCCGGCTCCTTTAGCGTTCCGCCGCGGGCTCGTGCCGGCGGGCCGGTTCAGCTACTTGGGCTTTCGTGCCGCCCGGAGGGCAGTCTTCGGTTCCAGGTGCGGCTACGTCGGCATCTCCGGCGAAGTCCGCGACCGAGCGTTCCCCGCTGGACTTCTCACGCTTTAATAGCCGGCTCCCTCGTGAGCGGCTCACCGACGGAACGCTGCGTTATCCCGTCGGAGATATCCCGCGACGGTGGTCGGCCTATCCCGGCGACCGGCAACCCGGGGTGCAGGCTTGAAATGCTTGACAGCCAGCGGCTTGCGGCGATAATGCGCAATTGGAGACGGCGGTGATATCCCGCCGTGCCGGTCGGCATATCGCCAGCACGGCGCCCGTGATAGGCCGTTCCGGATAATCACTGGTTAGCCTCGATGCGTCACCAATTCCACCGTTACGCGAGTGAAGTCGATATTTGATGTCACACGTACAATGCCGACACCTGCAGTCGTTCTAAATTGGTTGGTTCTCCCGTCACTTATTGCGGGGAACGTGATGTTGTTGTGGGTCTTCAGGGAAACCAAGAAGGCAGGGATATGGCCTACAGAAAAGTCTTTTGGCTTTGAAAGGCGACGCCCCTTCCAACTATTTTCTGTCATCAAGTTGCTACGGCAACGTATCCAAGATACAGAGGACGCTGTAGAAGCGAGGCGGTATCGCCGATGGCTAAACGCTATGTTCTTGGGCTACGGCTTGTGTTTCTTCGCCTTGGCTGTCTTTTTGGCGTTTGTCCCTTGGCTATATTCCCAAGTACCTTAGGGCTAACCAACGGATGGAGACGGACCAGCTACGCTGGCCGCTCATCCGAGACGTTCGGCCGAACAGTTGTTCCATCAACTCATCCGTTTCGTGAAGCGCCCTGACAAAGGACCCGAAAACGAGATGCGAGTCCGACATTCGGCCTCAGGCTCGAACACCCTCGGGT
>JBDRTC010001244.1:0-2389 GCA_043824335.1 Planctomycetota bacterium
ATTATAGCCACAAAAAAACCCCAGTCAAGTGGGATTTCCCTATTGACCGTAGCTACAAAATAGCTACAATAAAGGTAGAGACTGAATCATGGCTACTTCACGAAAAACCCCGGAACCGCTGAAACGGCCCCGGGGCAATCACAAACCGGCTTTCGCCAGAATGCGACCTAGACACTCCCATTCTAGCGAGAGCCCCAGAAAAAGGGAATCTCGCAATGGCAAATGTACTCCCCCGCGACAAGCAGATTGACGTTCTCCACCACCTGGTAGAGGGCAACACGCTCCGGAGTACCGTCCGGTTGACGGGCGTTCACCGGACCACGGCCATGAACCTCATGGTGCGGTTCGGCGAGGGCTGCCGGAACCTCATGGACGATCGGCTCCAGAAGCTCACGCTAGACCACGTTGAACTGGACGAGGTATGGACCTTCGTGGAAAAGAAGCAAGGCCGGTTGACCACCGACGAACGCCAAGAGCGGGCCGACATCGGCGATATTTACCTCTGGACCGCGTTCGACCAGGAAACCAAGCTGGTCCCCTCTTTCGTGGTTGGGAAGCGGTCGGCCGACAACGCCCGCCGGCTTCTCCGCGACCTGGCCGGCAAGCTCGCCTTCCCGAACCCCCACGATTCGGACGGCCACGCCTACCAGCGGCACGGCTACCGCCCGATCATCCAACTCAGCAGCGATGCCTTCGCAGCCTACCCCGAGGCCGTCGACCTGGCTTTCGGGCCCTACGCCAAGTACGGCCAGCTTATCAAGGACTACCGCAACGCGGACCAGCCCGGCCGCTACGCCCCGCCGGAATTGGTTCATGCCGATCGGCGGGGGATATTCGGCATACGGGAAGAGGAAGAGCGGACGATATGCACGTCGCACGTTGAGCGGCACAATCTCACGATTCGGACGCTCTTGAAGCGGTTCACCCGTCTCTCGCTCGGGTTCTCCAAGAAGCTGGAAAACCTGATCGCCGCGGTGTCGATGTTCATGGCCTACTACAACTTCGTCTGGCGGACCCGGTATCCAGATGATAGTGGGAAGCGGGGCCAGTTGCGGCTCCCGGCCGCCATGCTGGCCGGTGCGGTCGATACGCTCGGGGATTTCGAGCGGCTGTTTGACGAGGCGACGGCCTACTGCTAGGGATTCTTCCGGCGTGTGAGAATCACACGCAGGATGATGTCATCCGGCACGTCATAGTAGCCGTGCTTACGCCGAACATCGTCACAAAACCTTACCGCCTCCCTCGGATGCAAGAGCAATTCGTCAATAGTCCATCCATCTCGGTATGTACCGTGAAACGCCTCCACCATCTGGTCGGTGAAGTCTTCCCTAGACAGATTGACCCCGAACTCCGCCGGATCGAACTTACCCCGTGTCATGAGAAACTCCCGGTAAAACTCGTCTTGGGTCTTTACCTGGGTAGTTATCATCGAACGTCCCTCCTGACTCAAGAGACTGCGGCCAACAATCGGGGAATCCTATCGAGTTTCCCAGCCGGGCGCAATACCACCTCGGAGGGGATAGCTTTGGCGGCGTCCCAAGTTTTCCCTTGACTCAGAATCAAACTGTACCACTACCAGCAAGACCCTCGCCACGACAACACGGTTGGGGGAGGTTATACTTGCAAGGTTCTTAATCTGGCGCGGGGCCACAACCGGAAGGCGGTCGGCAACATGCGCCGGCTAGGCGCAAGTTCGACCGTGAGACTCCAAGGCACGTCCCCACCGCTCTGCGAGGTGCGATGCTCCTGTTCGAGGTCCTTATTCTGGCGGTCGTGCAGGGAATCGGCGAGTTCCTGCCGATCAGCTCCTCCGGGCACGTGGTGGTCGCGGCGTCGCTGTTCGACCAGTTCGGCCGTCCAATGCCGGAGAAGCTGACGCTGAACATCGTGCTCCACCTGGGCACGCTGGCGGCGATCCTCGTTTTTTGCCGGCGGCGCCTCCTCGAGCTGTTCGGCCGCGATCGTCGCGTGATCGGGCTGGTGCTGGCGGCCACCCTGCCGAGTGCCATTGTAGCACCCCCCATGAGATGGTTCTTTAACGAGAGCCTCGAAAGCGCACTCTTGGCCGGCTGCATGTTCCCCCTCACCGGGGCCCTGCTCTTGTGGACCGCCCGGCTCGGCCCGGGCGCGACGAGCTGTGGGCAGTTGACCTATCGCCGGGCCTTGTGGATCGGCATGTTTCAGGCCTTTGCCATCCTGCCGGGCATTTCTCGCAGCGGGGCAACCATCGTGGCCGGGCTCCGGTGTGGCCTGAAGCGGGAGGAGGCGGCCACGTTTTCCTTCCTCCTGGCGATCCCCGTCATCGCCGGGGCGGGATCGGTCGAGCTGGTCGGGCTTTTGCAGGCGCCGATTCACTCTGGGGTCTCGGTCGGGTTGCTTACCCTCGGGG
>JBDRTC010001245.1:0-5461 GCA_043824335.1 Planctomycetota bacterium
CGACTTCAGGCTCGACCTTTTCCAATTGCACTTCGAATCGCCAGTCGGCCCCAAAGTCGTACTGAAACTGTATCGACTGGCCCTCGTTCAACGGCAGCTCGCCGATCGCCAGTTCGTCGGTGTGCGTCTCTGCGTCGTCAATGTAGGGGTGTTCGACACGGATCTGACGGCCGTCGCGTGCGACGAACTGAAATCCGTAGAGGTGCTCGCCATCGAAATCGAACGCGCGAATGATGCACTCAGCCAAGTCGTCCAAATCTGACTTCGCTGGTATCGCAATTCGCCGCCATGGTTTGCCAAGTGAGACTTTGAAGTAATAGACGCCGTCACGAAACTCCGACCTCGCGACCTTGAGGTTGTTGACCCACTGCGGGAAGTAGGATCGCAACAACGGTTGCCAGGCGCCAAACTCAATAGCACGCTTCTCGTAAGCGAAAAACTCGCGATCAATCTCGTCGAATACGATCCGCAACAGTTCATCTCCAAAAGGCGTGTGGCGCACCTCCGTGACGCGCCAGCTTTGCCCTTCATCGGGATCATCCCGCTCGACCGTCATCAAGCCAAACAGCTCGAGCAACGCCAGTGTGCAGGATCGTTCTGTGCTGTACAAGAAGTCTCCCCGCCCCCTTTCCTTTTCCGAGAAGCTGCGGCCAGCTGCTGGGATCGACATCCATAGGTCGCGAGCGTTCATGGCGACGCGGCTCATCCAACCTCCGCCGCGGAGGGAAAGATTGCCTGCCATCCAATTGGCAACGGTCGATCCCGTGGTGCCCGGCCCGTCGTCCCCCGCAATCTTCGGCGCTTCCTGCAGCGGGGCACCCGGTTGTCTTTGTGCTACACTTGCTTGCAGGGGTGGGGACGCCGGACGTCTGACTCACGAGCCGTATCTCCGTCACTTGGGATTGCGGTAAGGCTTTGTAGGAGAGGAACGTGGCGTGAGCTCAATCGATGGTACGGTCAGTAGACTGCTGCTAAGTGCTCGCAGTGCCGAGACGTCTTTCGACGCGCTCGTCGTGGCCGCGGACGTCGTTCTTGTCTTCGCGGTTCTCGCCGTGATATACGTCATAGTGCGGCGGAGTCCAGTCCAGGCGAGCGGTGCACCGCTTACGTGCAGCACCGACACACCCAGCTTCCCTCGTCGCCGGCATTACCTACTGCTTGCGCTGTTTCTTACCGCCGTCGGCATCTACGGCTCGCTCGTGCCGCTTTCCTATCGACCCCTGGAAATCTCGGAAGCCATCGAGCGATTCAAGGAGATACCCTATCTCTCGCTGGGGATTGACTCACGCGCCGACTTTGTGGAAAACATCTTCCTGTTCATCCCGATCAGCTACTGCTGGCTGGCCGTACTTGCGGTCGACCGTCGACCTTTCTGGCTGACGATGTTGGCGGCGTTGCTCGTCGTCTTGCTATGCAACGCGCTGAGCATCGCCTTGGAATTCACCCAACTCTGGTTTCCGCCCCGAACGGTCTCACAAAACGACGTGATTGCCGAAACCATTGGAGCGCTGATCGGGGCAGGCTTGTGGCTTACCATGGGCCAGGCGATCACGGACTGGGTCCGCTCTTACACAAGCTCGGTACGTCTGAAGAGCCAAATCGACTGGCTCCTTCAAGCCTATTTCGTCGGCCTACTGATTTACAGCGTATTGCCGCTCGATCTAACGATCAGCCTAACGGAGCTGGTGCACAAATACCGTGCGGGCAGGATTTCCTTAGTGCCATTCTCAGAGATGGAGATGAGCTTCGCCTTCTTCTTTCGGCTGTTCCGTGACGTGGTGATTTTCATCCCCGTCGGCATGCTGGCAGCAACGTGGCTGACTTCGGCCCAGCAGCCCGTGAGACGGATTAGCACGAGCGTGCTCTTCGGCGGACTGGCCGTGCTGACAATCGAGCTGGCTCAGTTGATTGTCTACACTCGCCCTACGGCCACCGGGGACGTGATTACCGGAACGCTGGGAGTTCTGCTCGGAGCTTGGGTGATGCGTCGGTGGCGTGGTCGCGGCCGGGACGCCCGACGGCTGCCCGTTTCCCATGGCAAAACACAGCGTGTGTGGCTATGGCTCGGTCTGGCCGGCGTTTACTCGCTCTTGTTAATGGTCGTGTTTTGTACGCCGTTTGAACTGATCGATGATCCAGAGCAGATCAAGGCGCGGTACCATGGATTCTTCAGCGTCCCGTTTGCCGGTCTCTACCGCACGATCGATCTCGACGCACTTTCCGACGTCGTAAAGAAACTGCTCTTTTGCGCTCCGCTGGGGGCGTTGTTTGGCCTGGCCGTCATGCCCCTGTCCGTCCCCCTTCCCATTCGACGCATCCTGCTGGCCCTCTTGCTGATGGTTGCAGCCGGGGTCGGTGCTTCGATTGAAATGATGCAAGTGTTCTTGCCCCCACACGTGCCCGAGATTACCGACGTGATCCTGTACACCGTCGGTGCCGCGATCGGGATGCTCGTCACGGTCCAGATGGCTGGTCGTCAGGCCAAGGACTCATTCACACGCAGATGACGTGCACGGTGCGCATGATTGGCGCGGAGCGCAACACTGACGTCCTAGAGGGATCTCGATTCCGAAAACGAACCCGTGGTAGTACGCCTTGTCGTAACGAATCCTCCGCTTCAACTGCTCAGCGGTGGCCACGTCGCACATCCAAAAGGCCTCGTACCCGGCGAACAACGACCAGCGGCGGCAAGTACAGACCGCAGCCTCGCAGCTTTCCGGCTCACAGCTTTCCGGATCGCAGCAGGACGGCTTCTTGCAGCGGCACCAGCAAAAATCGTAGGTCACCTTCAGCGCCATCTCGGTGATGTACGAAGTGCGACAGCCCTTCTTTTCCCACCGGCGGGTGTTCAAGTCGCCTCCGGTGGTCAACAACCAGTCGACGTCATTGCCGTAGACGCCCGCCTTGATGATGCCGTCCACACGCAGCGGTCCGCACGGATTCCACAGGACCGGTTCGAGGCCGAGCTGAAATCCGTACAGATGGTTGTCCAAGGTGAGCTGTCCCCGATTCGTTACAGTAAACGGATCCTGCGTGAGGCTCACGCGGGTGAAGAATCCGTCGTTCAGTTGGGCGTAACGGAAGCCTGCCAAGCCCATCAGCCGGCGACAACCAAACAACGGCCGACGCACGTTGAGCTCCAGACTGTATAGGTCCGTGCCGTAAGATGCCTGCACGTCGTCGAACACGTACGGATCCCAGAACCTTTCGCCAGTCGAAGGACTGGCGTTCTGTGCGTCCGCACTGTTAGCCCAGTTGTCGATGCTGAAGAACTCGACCTCGAAGTCCAAGTCGTGACAAAAGTGCCTCGTGATCTCGAAGCGCGGCCCGGCGCCCCAACCCGGTTTGAGGTCGAGCGAGTTCATCAGTTCGCTACCGTCCTCTGGGTCCACGAGAAGGGTGCGACTTTTCGGGTCATTCCGGTGTAAGAACACCGCGCCGGCGGACACCGTCCACTTGGGACGAGAATAGCTACCGGTTCCGATGCAGCTGAGGTCGTCGATGGCGGGAGCCGTATCGAAATCGGTCTCGTCCCCGAGCGGGTTGTCTGAGAGCGCGAGGAAATCGTACGCAGCCGGCTCTTCTGCAAGCACCACTGCGGTACCGACCAGCGCGATAAACGTGAGCGTCAAACCGGGAGCTAAAACGTGTTTCATTGGGTTCCTCCTTGAGACCGCAGAACTTGCCCCTAGCCCAGCCTTGGACCAGGATCCCACGCCCCCCGAAGGTGGTACGAGACCTGGAATCGCAACGGATGCGGCAGTACCAGCTTCAACTTGCTGGTTCACGCTGCAAACTCAGCTTCACTCATAGTCCCCATCGACGAGCTACATCCGGCAGATCTGGCAATACTCTTCCTATCCGGACAATCACCAGATATGGATCGACAGCACCGTCAAATCCGTCAGATCTTGCCGCCCTTGCCGGCTTGACGTAACCGTTATACGGCGACTTGGAGACGATAGGGCAAGTCTCAGGTTGCCTCCATTTCCGACCGCTTTCCGGTGGCGAACCCTCCCTTAGCGGGAATTTCGGCGAGCCGGGCCTTCTTTGCTTGACTTCTTAGCACCGGCAATTAGGGTCGAAAGTGTTCGGGTGGGCCAGATTATTCGACGTATGGCGCAGCCTGAACGGCTCCCGTCGGTTGAATTGGCTGGGGATCGACTATCGTGCGAAAATGGATCCGGATCACCGTCTCTGTCGGTCTGGCACTGCTGCTGGTGGTTACCGGCGGATTGTTTCTGGTCTGGAAGGCGTTCCAGCAGATGCCGGAGTTCTATCGGGAGGCGATGGCAGTTACCCCGGGTTTACACGACGAAGCCGGCGACGAGATGATCCAGCGGGCAACGGCCCCAGCCAGCGATGGGGAACAAGAGGATCGCTGGAACGCCATGTTCGCTCGGGCGACGGCCCTAGCCGGCGATCGGGAAGCGACGGAGGTCCCCCCGGCCTTGCAGGAGGAAGCCAGCGATGGGGAACAAGAGGGCCGCTGGAACGCCTTGTTCGCTCAAGCGACGGCCCTGGCCAGCCGTCCGGAAGCAACGGAGGTTCCCCCGGCTTCGCAGGAGGAAGCCAGCGACGAAATGATCCAGCGGGCAACGAGGCCGTCCAGAAATCGGGAAGCGACGGAGGTTCCCCCGGCTTCGCAGGAGGCCCCGGCTTTGCAGGAGGAAGCCGCCAATGGGGAACAAGACGGCCGCTGGAACGCCTTGTTCACCGCAGAGGAAATCAATGACTGGCTAGCCGTCGACCTGGGCAAGAACCTTTCCAGCTTGATGCACGGTTCGATGAGCAATCCACGAGTGGCGATCGAAGGGGATAGGCTGATGGTCGGTTGCCGGCTCACGCGGGGTAACGTCAGCACGGTGCTGTCACTCTCGGGCGACGCCTACCTGGCGGGACGGAACACTCTTGCGGTCCGGATTCGGAGGGCCCAAGCCGGGGCATTGCCGCTGCCAATGGACAGGGTTCGGAGGCGAATCTCCGAAGCGGCCAATCGTTCGGGCTTGGAGATCCAGTGGCGGCAGAGCGGCGGCCTCCCGGTGGCGCTGATCTCGTTTCCCATCGCGCGCAGCGAGGCCAACAGACTCATGTGGATTGATACCCTTCGATTGGGCAAAGGCGAGGTCTACCTTTCCGGATCGACCGCGCTGCCCTGATCGAGTGCCCGGTCACTTCTATTTTGGGTACAAACTCACGACGGCAACTCACGACGGGGTCAGGCTTTCACTTTACACTTTACTGTGGCGAGGGGATCTGCTAGACTACCGGAATGCCACGAGCGCCACGGATCAACTTCCCGGATGCGGTCCACCACGTTAGCCGAAGTTCCACAGTAGTACGGCGAAATTGGTTTTTTGGGAATTTTCGTGCCGAGTTCCGGGCGAGTTTTCGGTGATTTTTCGTGAATCTGGAGAGCTTGGCGGAGGGTGGTGAGGGTGTGGAGCCGGTTTCGGATCGG
>JBDRTC010001246.1:0-2456 GCA_043824335.1 Planctomycetota bacterium
GGCGGAGATCCGCGCGATGGTGCAAGGATCCACCGCAGCGCCCAAGACCGGCAGCGACTCTCCCCGTGCGCAAATTCGGCCATTGATCAGCGCGAGTCGCCGATCCCCGTGAATAAACGTCGCGTCAAGCCTCAGGCTCCCGAGGATGTCGACGGGCTCCTCCGGCAGGGGGTCCGGCGTCGTGGGCTCCTCGATTGACACCAAGTCCACCCGGGCCGTAGTCGGCTCCGGCACGTGCAAAGGCTGGAACGGGTCTCGGCCGGAAGCGGACACGATGGCCGGCTGAAGCAGCAAATCGGCGACGCTTGGGAGGTCGTCCGACCCCTGGCCCCCAGCGAGAGGCTTCACGGGGTTCAGGTAGGGCCAACAACACCAGGCCACCACGGCGGCCACGATCGCAGCCGGCGCCAGTTTTCCGATCAGTGCGGCCATGTCAGCCTTTGACTCCCTGTACGGCAAGTTGCATGAGCAGGTGATTGCCTCCGCCGCGGGGCGGCATGATTTTCACGGAATCCACGCGAAAAAGCCGCTCATTCGCTTCGATCCAATCGAGAAACGAGTCCAGGTTTTGATATTCTCCCACAATCTCCAAGTGCAGCACGACCGCCTCATAGGGACCCACGCGTTGTGGCTCGTCGGGGTCCAACTTGACAAGCACCACGGGAAACTTGCGGATTCCCGCCAGCACGTACTGTATCCATTCATTGGTGTCCGTATCCTCCGGCAGCCGGGCCTGGAAACTGTCGACTTGTGCCCGCAGTTGCTCGATCTCTCCGGCCAGGGCGAGCCGTCTTTCTTCCTTGTCCAGCTCCCGAGCCGTCTTGTCGATCCGGCCACTCAGCGGCATGTAGACCCCGACGAATCCGACCGCCAGGATCAGTCCCGTAACCAGCGCTCGAAGCTGGCGAGGGTCGTCGAGCCGTTCGCGCAGCTTTCCGAAATCTACGTTTGTGTTGCCGATTTCCATGCGTCTGCTTCCAGAAGGCAGTGGGCAGTAAGGAAGTCCGCGAGCCGGCCCACTGCTGATTCATCATTCATCATTCATCATTCAGCATTCATTTTTCCGGTCCCGGGAAGACAAACCACGGTGAAACTTGCCGTCGCGTCTCGGTCGCGGGTTCCCGGAACCTGCTTGAGATCGGCCAACTCCACGACGGGGAAGTCGCGTTTCAACATTTCGTGTGCGCGGAGCGTGTCGAGGAAGCGATCGATTTCCTTCGGAACCGGGTCGTCTTCGGGAATCGCCACCGCGGCGCGAAGCACCAGCGATTTATCCGGCCTTGCCTGGCCTGAACTCTTCCCCGTGGGCTGAAGCGCGCAAACGCCCTCGAACGACGTGAGAAACATGTTGTCCGGCACACAGGCCGCCAGCTCGCGCTCGTAAGAGGTCCAGGGAATGCGGCCGGCGAGAAACTTCTCGATAGCCGCGACCCTTTGCCGGAGATCGGTTTTTTCCTGGATCAGTTGGGGCTCTTGCATCGACCCAAGCCAGGCGTGTTCGGTTTGTTGAGCGTGGATCTTCCCGTAGGAGTCGCTCAGGACGCGATAGCGGTCGGCCAGGCACACCAGCATCAGCAGGATGAGTCCAACCTGGACCGCGGCCTCGCGCCAGGGGAACAACTCCCATAGGGACGCCCGCCGTTTCAACGAATGTGAAAGGTCGAACGCGCGTTCCTCGCGGTTCAGGCAGCCGAGCGCCAGCCCGAAGGCGACTTGCGAGCTGTCCAGCGGAGGGTCTGGAAGCCACTCGATGGGGACCTCTATCTGCGACTGGATCCAGTCGACGTCGAGCAATCGCGTGAGATCGGGGCGGCCGTGCAGGACCACGGCGTCCAGCGGCGCTTCAATCCCGCAGTCTTTGCTCACCGCCGTCAGAGACCGGATCGCCGAGAGTATGGCCGAAGCTTCGTCGCCGCGGTTCAGGTGGGAGAGCCGCCACGCAACGGGGAGCTTGCCGGCCACGAGAATTGCCAGTGCCTGCGTATCGTCCGCGAAAATCCGCACCGAGAGCTTTGCGTTTCGCCGCCCGCGATGTCGGTTCATCCCGGCGCGCAGCAGGGCACATGGGGCCGGCTCGGCGCGAAGGGGCTGAACGCCGCATTCCCGAAGCCCGGCCAGAATCGTGGCCAGGTGCTCGTTGTCGCAGGCGACGATGCTGGCCACCGCGCGCTTGTCGGGCTTGGCCTTGACGACGTCGACGGCCATGTTGCCGACGGAGATGCTCGGCGACCGCAGCGCTTCGCGAAGCAGGACCTTGGGGGACACGTCGCTGTCGGGCCTTTGAATGGGCCGCGTGGTGAAATAGGTTCGCCCGGCCGGCAAGCCGACCGCCACGGGAATTCGGGAAAACGACCCCTTTCCTCCTATCATCCTGCCCCACCGTTTCAGCACGGAGGCGAGATCGTCGGGTCTCGCTTCCTCGCTCTGGCGCGTGATTTCGACGGGACCAAACGGCG
>JBDRTC010001247.1:0-3766 GCA_043824335.1 Planctomycetota bacterium
GAGGGAAATGAACCCTCGGGGCCCTTTAATATGGACGAGATTCTGGAAGGCGTGCATGCCGGGCGGCTCACTGAAAGCACGCTCTGCTGGTGCGAGGGAATGGCCGAGTGGCTGCCGCTAAGACAGGTTAAGCCCTTTGCTGCGCAGATTTCCCGGGCGGTTCCTGCGGCGGCCAGCAATAGCGTGGTTTGCCGTGAGGAGGGGCGTCCAATGCTGGTGGAATGTCCCAATTGCCACAGGAGCGTGACGACGGAGCAGTCGTCCGGAAGCCCGGGGGGACTTCAGTGTCCGCATTGCGGATCGACTGTACCGGTTTTTGATCAGAACACGCTGGTCGTGAGTGACCGGTCGCACGTAGAGAGTTCGCCCGCTCCGATTGATCCTCACATCGAAGGCTACGAGATCCTCGACACACTGGGCGAGGGCGGCATGGGAATAGTGTATGCTGGCCGCCAGCGATCGTTGGATCGGAAGGTCGCCATCAAAGTCCTATCGCCGGTGCTGGCCAAGGACCCCAACTTCCTCGCCCGCTTTGAGCGCGAAATTGCCATCCTGGTCCGCCTTTCCCACCCGCACATCGTTACCATATTTGACCAAGGGCGGTCTTCCACCGGCCTCCTGTACTACGTCATGGAGTATGTGGAGGGCGAGCATGGCGGTCCTCCGAAGGACCTACAAAGACTCATTTCGGATCGGTGTCTCGACAGTGAAAGGACGCGAGAGCTGACCGCCCAGGTTGTCCAGGCGCTGGGTTTTGCACATCGGGAAGGGGTCGTTCACCGCGATGTCAAGCCAAGCAACGTCTTGATCGACCGACATGGTTTCGCCAAGGTGGCCGATTTCGGCATCGCCGGCATACGCACGGGACATCAAGCACAACATCTGACGATGGCGAATACTTCCGTGGGGACCATGATCTACATGTCGCCGGAGCAGCACCAGGACGCAGCTTCCGTCGACCATCGGACCGACATCTACTCGACTGGAGTCGTGCTCTATCAAATGCTGATCGGCGAGCTTCCCTTCCCGGGTTACGAACTTCCGTCAAGAGCCGTGCCCGGCTTGAGCCCGCAGTGGGACGCGATCATCACCAAGGCCCTCCAGCCGAAGCCGGAGAACCGCTTCGCCGACATGGCCGAATTCGAGGAGGCACTCAAGAGCCTGGAGCAGACGCCTGCGGTCCGGCCGGATTCTGGTTCGGGCACCCAGGCGGGCGCCGAGCAGACAACGTCACCCACTTCGCCTCCAATGACCTGTGCGCAGTGTGGTGCGGGCGTCTCCGAAAACGACCAGTTCTGCCTGCAGTGCGGAGCGTCCGTTTGGGTCGACTGCCGGCAGTGCGGGAAAAGGGTTTTTGCTGGTGCGAGGTTCTGTCCCACTTGCCGTGCCGACGTGCAGAGCGTCCGCCTGTTCGAGGAGCACCTCCAATTGGGAAAAGGCTGTTTCGAGAAGGCGAAAGGCGAACCGCGACTGGTCGAACGCGTGCGCCAAGTCGAACAGGCGAGGCTCACCCTTGCCAAGGCGCTCAACTACATGGACGATTCGGACGCCCGGTCCCTGCTCGATGAGGCGAACCATCTTACCGCCGAGTGCGCCTGGCAGGCCGGCGAGACGGCGTTCCATACGAGACGCCTCGCGGAAGCGAGCTACTGCTACGAGCAGGTTCTCGAAGTCTCGCCGGACCATGCGGCTGCAAACACTCGGCTTGAGAAGATCCGTGCCCACCGCGCCGACTTGATGAACAGGGCGCGGCGGCTGTTCGAGGAAGGCAATCTGAAAAAGGCAGTCGATCTGTTGGGCACGGCGGCAAGGTCCTTTGGCGGTGACGAGGAGATTGCGGGCCTGCTGGCAGAGTACGGCGAAAAGACGCAATGCATCAAGGAGCTGCAAGCAAGGATCGCCACGCTGGCGAGAGAGAACAAATGGTGCGAAGTCTCGCAACTCGTCGCTGATTTGCGGCAGAGTGGTATCCCGATCAAAGGGTTGGACGAGTACGCCGCGCGAGTGCAAGAGAAGCTGAAGCTTGTCGAGCCGCTGGTGGCTGCGGCCAGGTTGTCCCTGGAGAAGGGTGATCCCGTCCGGGCACTGGCCCAGGCGCACCAGGTCCTTGAGCAGATATCGGATCACCTTGAGGCGATGGAAATCGCCGAATTGGCGCCCACTCAACCAGTCCCGCGGCGATGGGGCCGCCGGCTCGTTGGGGGCTTCGTGGGCTTGGTCTGTCTGGTCGCTGTCGGAGCCTTCGGGTATTTCGAAGTGACGGAAGTTTCGGCCCTCCGCAGGGCTGAGCAACAAATCGAGCACGGCGAGTATGATGAAGCCTCAAAAGCACTAACGGAGCTGAGAGACAGTCCATATCATACACTCATTGGCGGTTATCTGCACGACCGCAAAACCAAGTATCTCCTGGCGATAGCAGGAATCGAGGCGTATGCTTCCGGCAAGAAGGGTCGCAACTGTGTCTCCTATGATAGGTCGACGGAACTCCTGAAGCAAGCCCTCGGTGATAGCGAGGAATGGCACGGGCAAGCCGGGAAAGACCTCGCCAACGTGCTTGCCCTGGTTCCTGAGGATGCCGCCGACGCGCCGGAGCGGAGTCTGGCAATAGCACGAGACCTCTTCAGTCTGCAGGTACGTGATGGCAAGCACTGGGCGAAAGCACTCTTCGACAAGGCGAAGAAGATAAGCGACGCCACCGACCGGCCAATTGTCGACCTGCTAGAAGTCGAGTTTGTTGCGCAGATTCTGTATTGGGACGCGTCATTGGCAGAACATCTCGTCGCGTTTGTGTTGCCAGACCCAGCACTGGACGCGCCGGAATTTGAGCGCCGTTTGCAGATCATCAACGGCTGGGTTAAGGAGAGGCCATCGCTGGCGGACCCATTAGTCTCGGGTGTGTTCCAGCGCGCAAAGGCGAATGTGGCGGACCGCAAGTACGACAAAGCGATAGGATTCGTCCGCGTGGTAGGAGAAATTGGCCCAGGTCGGGACGCGGAGATTTCCACATGGTTGGAGGAGCAAGCGAAGAAGGCTGGGGAACTTAGACATTTCGAGGGCGCGGTGGCGATGCTGGACTACATGATCTCCGTGGACCGCGGGAAGCTGCGCGGCGCCGCGGAGCTGTACCTCGAATGGCAAAAGAAGTACCGGGACCAACTACCTCTAGCTTGTCCATCCATTATGGAAAAAGTACGGTTCATTGAGGCGGAGGAACTGGTTAGGGATGCGGAGCGAGCCTTGCTAAACAACCAATATGTCGATGCCATTGACAAGTCGCAACGTGCGATCGCGCTTATTCAGAACGACGACGATATGCGCGAGTTGATTAACAGAGCGGACAAGGTGCTCAACGATGCGCACTGTCTCCAGGATCTGAAAGATGCTCGTGCCTTAATTCCCGACCAGCTGGAGCGTGCCCTCGAACTGGCCCAGGGCGTACTAGCGCGTCCGGCCGACCCAAAGATACACAATGAAGCGCGAGAGCTGATAGTCCAAATCAACCGGACGCAGGCGGATCAGTACATGGACGAGGGCCGAAAAGCCATGAAGGAGCGCGACTTCGACTCGGCCATTGAGTGGTTCAGGAAGGCTCGCGAGATCCAACCAGACGACCCCGACATCCTTGACTCACTGGCTAACGCCCACGTAAGCAAGGCCAGGGAACTGAAATCGCGGGGAGACTTTGAGGGAGTTCTTGAAGAATACGACAATGCCCTGGCGATACGTTTTGACCCAGAATGGAAACGCGAGCGCGACTCGGTCTCCC
>JBDRTC010001248.1:0-4868 GCA_043824335.1 Planctomycetota bacterium
CGATTCCAACTACCTTCTCGACAACTTCTTTCTCGTCCACCAGGACCGGATGATCCGGCCCTACCGCCGGTACGACGATCTCTACAAGAAGCGCGGCTTCGGGGTCGACCCGCCGGAGCGGGCGAGAAAGCGGTTCACGAAGAAAGACATCATCGATCTTCAGGTATGGTCGAACCTGGTGTGGATCCATCCGATCGCGTTCGAGAAGGACAACGAGCTGGCCGAGTTCCGCAGGAAAGGGCGGAACTGGACCGAGGAGGAGAAGCGCTGGCTTCTGGATAAGCAGATGGAACTCCTCGGCCAGGTGATCCCCTTGCACCGGGAGCTCGAGGAGCAGGGCCAGTTGGAGTTGACGACCACGCCCTTCTACCACCCGATCCTGCCGCTGTTGTGGGACAAGCGCCAGGCTCGTCGGGCGATGCCCGACGTCGCCTTGCCCCACTTCCTCGACGGCTTCCACCAGGACGCTCCGGAGCACGTTCGCCGGGCCGTGGCGTTTCACGAGAAGCTCTTTGGGAAGAAGCCCCGCGGCATGTGGCCCTCGGAGGGCTCGGTTTGCCAGGGAATCATTCCGGCGATCGCCGACGCCGGTCTCCACTGGATCGCCACCGACGAGGAGATCCTCTCCTGCTCGACCGACGGCTGGGTGTCGCGCGAGGGGAACGGATTCCTTCGGAATCCGGAGATGCTCTACCGGCCGTGGCGCGTGGAGGAGAACGGCCGGCAGTTGGAGATCGTCTTCCGCGATCACGCCATGAGCGACCAGATCGGGTTCCACTACCAGCGATTCGCGACCGAGCACGCCGTCGACGACTTCTGCGGGAAGGTGGAGGCGATCGGCGGCGCCACCAGCGGCAACGCCGGCCGCCGGCCCACGTTGTTGACCATCATCCTCGACGGCGAGAACTGCTGGGAATACTACCCCAACGGAGGAGTCGATTTTCTCCGCAGCCTCTATCGGCGGGTTGTGCGGCACCGGAAGATCACGCCGGTCAGGATCAGCGACTACCTGGAGGAGCACCCGGCCACCGACAAGCTGAACCACCTGTTTCCCGGCAGTTGGATCCAGCACAATTTCGGCATCTGGATCGGGCACCCCGAGTGCAACCGGGCCTGGGACCTGCTCTACGAAACGCGGCAGTACCTCGCCGAGCAAACCGGCAGAAAGGCAAAGTCTCCCGAGCAGCTCGAGCGGGCGTGGGAAGAACTGTACATCGCCGAGGGGAGCGACTGGTTCTGGTGGTTTGGCGATTCCCACACGAGTCCCCAGGACGCGCTGTTCGACCGCCTGTTCCGCAAGCACTTGGAGAACGTCTACCTGGCCCTGGGCGAGCAGCCGCCCGGCGAGTTGGCCCGCCCGATCAGCCGGGGAGGCCACCATGCGGTGCACAGCGAGCCGAGCGGGCTGTTGAGCGCAAAGATCAACGGCCGCCGGACGTACTTCGAGTGGATCAACGCGGGCCAATATGCCTGCCGGGGGCCGCGCGGCACGATGGCCATGGCCTGGGAAGGGCTGCTGGAGAGTCTTTACTTCGGTTTCGACTTGAAGCGGCTGATGATTCGGTTGGATGCCTGCGGGGGCCCGTTCCGCGAACGGCTCTCGGCGGCCCACGCGTTGCGGCTCTTCTTTTACCAGCCCGAGGGGTTCGAGCTGAAGATTACTAACCCCGCCCAGAAGAAGCCTCACTCGAAACTGTACCATGACGGGAGTCCGGTGGCCCGCTCGGGTATCGAGACCGCGGCCGACGTGATTTTCGAGATGGCCATTCCCTGGCGCGCCCTGGGCGTCTCGACGAACGATCCCGTGCAGTTCTACCTGGAGTTGATCGAAGGCGAGGAGTCGGTGGAGCGCGTTCCCCACGAGGGCGCGATCGAGACTTCCGTCCCCTCGCCCGACTACGAAATGATCATTTGGCAAGCGTGATGGGTTAAGGATGAAGGATGAAGTATGAATGATGAGTAAAGAGAGGGGGACGCGGGTTCCGTCAAACGAGACGCGGGTCGCTGCGGTCATGTTTAGCGGCCGACGGCACGTCGGCCAGTCCAACGCACCCCATTGCCTACTGCCTACTGCCCGCTGCCTGCTGCCCGCTGCCTGCTTTCTTCTGCCCGACCCACCTTGAGGAGTGGTAGCCGTGCGTCAAATGCCCGACTTGAGAAAAGATCCGATCGTCGGCCGCTGGGTGATCATCGCAAAGAGTCGCGCCAGGCGACCCCACGACTTCGACACCACGCCCAGGCGACGCCAGACCTTGTTTTGCCCCTTTTGCCAGGGCAACGAGGACAAGACCCCCAACGAGATCATCGCCTACCGGAACCCGGGCACGGAGGCGAACCGGGAAGGCTGGCGGGTGCGGGTGGTGCCCAACAAGTTTCCCGCCCTGGAGATCGAGGGCGACTTGAACAAGCGGGGTGAAGGGATTTACGACATGATGCGGGGCGTCGGCGCCCATGAGGTGATCATCGAGTGCCCCGAGCACCGGGTCAGCACGTCGGAGCTGTCGGAAGAGCAGCTCCGGGAGCTGCTCTGGGTCTATCGGGATCGGCTGGTCGACCTGAAGAAGGACCCCCGGCTGGTCTACGGGATGATCTTCAAGAACGTGGGGGCCGCCGCCGGGGCGACGCTCGAGCACACCCACAGCCAGCTCATCGTGACGCCCATCGTGCCGATCAACGTCTGGGAAGAGATGACCGGCTCGCTGGAGTTCTACAATTATCGGGGCCGTTGCGTCTATTGCGACATGATCCAGCAGGAGCTGGCCACGGAGAAGCGAATCGTGCAGGACAGCCCCGGGTTTGTGGCCTTCTGCCCGTTCGCCAGCCGCTTCCCCTTTGAAACCTGGATCCTGCCGAAGCCCCATTCCAGCCATTACGAGAACATCCAGAAGAACGGGGTCGACGAGCTTTCGGGCGTGTTCCGGCAGGTGATTGCCAGAATTGAGGCGGCCCTGGACCTGCCCGCGTACAATTACATCATTCACACGGCCCCCTTTGACACGCAGGAGTTGGGGCACTATCACTGGCATATAGAGATTACGCCAAGTTTGACGAAACCGGCCGGTTTTGAGTGGGGTACTGGTTTTTACATCAATCCCGTACCACCCGAGGAAGCGGCTGCGTTCCTTCGGGAAGCCGAGGTCGAATCCTCGGAGCCGAAAGATATCCCGGTCAGAGAAACTGGATAAGATAGGGCGCGGCTGCCGATTAACTAATCTAAAGAGTGTTTCCTGGTGTCCGCCACCGAGGGAGGCGTGGGAACACCCGATCTTTGAACAACGTAGCCCGCTGCTCAAATGCCCGAACCCATCCGATTCGTACTGGTCCTGCACAACCATCAGCCCGTTGGCAACTTCGACGAGGTCTTCGAGCGGGCCTACCAGGACAGCTACCGCCCCTTCTTGGAGGTGTTCGCTCGCTATGACTCCCTGAAGATCGCCCTGCACACGAGCGGCCCGTTGGCCGAGTGGCTCGATGCCAACCATCCCGAGTATCTGGACCGCGTGGCCGAGTTGGCGGGCCAGGGACGCATCGAGATCGTCGGCGGGGCCTTTTACGAGCCGATCCTCTCGATGATCTCCAGCCGCGATCGCGTCGGCCAGATCCGCAGTTACACCCGGTGGCTGGAAGACCGGCTCGGGGCCCCGGTTCGCGGCATGTGGGTGCCGGAGCGGGTTTGGGAGCAGTCGTTCACTCGCGATCTGGCCGATGCCGGCATCCGCTACACCGTGTTGGACGACTTCCACTTCAAGAACGCCGGCCTGACCGAGTCGCAGCTTTTCGGGCGTTACCTGACCGAGGACGATGGTCGCGTGCTCTCCGTCTTCCCCGGCAGGGAGCAGTTGCGCTACTGGATCCCGTTTGCCGATCCGAGCGAGACGATCAACTACCTGGCGGGCCTCGCCGACGCGCACGCCGACTCGGTGGTCGTTTTCGGCGACGACGGCGAGAAACTCGGCACCTGGCCGGAGACACACCAGCACGTCTACGGCGACGGCTGGCTGGAGCGGTTCTTCGACGCCCTGGTCGAGAACCAGGACTGGATCCGCCCGACCACGCTCGCCGAGGCCGCCGAGGCCGTACCGCCTTTGGGCAAGGTCTATCTGCCCGAGAGCAGCTACCGCGAGATGACCGAATGGTCGTTGCCGACCGAACAGCAGGTCGAGTACGAGCGGGTCTCGCACGACATGGAGCACGATCCCCGCTGGCCGGCGTTGAAGCGGTTCGTCCGTGGCGGCTTCTGGCGGAACTTCAAGGTCAAGTACGTCGAATCGGACGAGATGTACGCCCGCATGATGAGCGTCAGCCGCCGGTTACAGAAGGCGGCCGCGACGGGCGAAGGCGGCGATTTGGTCGAGCAGGCTCGCGTGGAGCTTTATCGGGGCCAGTGCAACTGCGGCTACTGGCACGGGGCCTTCGGCGGGATCTACCTGCCGCACCTGCGCAACGCCGTCTACCGGCACCTGATCGCCGCCGACAACCTCCTGGACCAGGCGGCCGGCCGCCCGGAAACCTGGATCGACGATTCCCACGGCGATTTCAATTTCGACGCCCATGACGAAGCCCGGTTGGAGAACGACAAGCTCATCGCCCTGGTGGCCCCGGCCCGGGGCGGGCATCTGTACGAGCTCGACGTCCGCTCCATCCGCCACAACCTGCTGGCCACGCTGATGCGGCGTCCCGAAGCGTATCACCGCAAGGTCCTGGCCGGACCGGCTTCCGACAACGGCCAATGCGCCAGCATCCACGACCGGGTCGTCTTCAAGCAGGAGGGACTCGACCAGCGGATCCAGTACGACGCCTATCCTCGAAAGAGCCTCGTCGACCTCTTCTACGACGAGCACGTGACGCACGGAGCCGTCGCCTCGGGC
>JBDRTC010001249.1:0-3118 GCA_043824335.1 Planctomycetota bacterium
TGGATTGAGCTCAAGTGCCCGGGCCAACGCTTTCTTGGCACGCTCGGGGTCGGCAGGCGCGTATGCCCTGGCCAGCGCGAAATGCACCGCGGGGTCGGCGGGCGTCCGCTTGGCGGCCTCTTCCAGCGCCTCGGCGGCCAGCGCGTAGTCGTGCTTCTCAAGCGCCAGCGAGCCGCTGGCGAGGTAGGTTTCGACGTAATCGGGCCGGTCGCGCCGGGCGCGGTCGAAGAAGGTCTCGAGCACCTGCTTCGCGTCGGCCCCGCGGAGGAGGAAGAACCGGCCGAGCAAGACCCGATTGATCGGATCGGAGTATCGCCAGCTCTGCTGCCGAATCATTTGCTCGGCTTCGACGAGTCGCTCTTCGGCCCGCTCCGGCCAATCGTTGAACAGGTAGACCTCCCGGCCAAGCAGGCGGAGGTGGATGCTCGACGGGAACCGCTCAAGCGCCATTTCCAGTGTGGCCAGGGCCTCGCAGTATCGGCCCGTCGCCAGCTCCGCCCGAATCTTCAAACGCCGCCACGACTCCCGCCAGGCGCGCTGGTCGATCCTCGCGGCGGCCGTCTCGATGCACTCGGCATACCTGCCGGAGTTGAAGAGCGCCTGGGCGTCGTCGAAATCGTCGGCCCCCGCCGAGCGCAAAACGCAGGACGACGCGCCCAAGACGAGCAACACGAAGAGAAGCGAGCGGCCCCGGCGAAAGTTTAGCTTTTCGCTCAACAACAAACCCCGAGACCTGCCGCGATCCTGCATCGTCACCCCTTTGTGGGGCTTAGGTTGTCAGCCCCTGATAGGGGCACGGCAATTTCGACTTCACCGCTCCGGTACGACCTCACCTTTCCCAAGCGGAATGCTGCCCTCAAGACTGACCGACCCATTGTATCAACGGGGCCGAAAGAGGGCAACTTTGCTTGTGTGCCGGCAGACTGTCGTGTTCATCGGGCGCGCCGCCGGCGCGGCGGAGTCGGATAACACAATCGTGCCCAACAAGGTCACCAAGCTCTTCAACGGCCGGACTTATAAGGACTATCGTCTGGTCGTGGAGGTGAAGTGGGGGACCGAGAACTTTCGCACCCGCAAGGGCATGGCCCGGGATTCCGGGATCTTTCCCCACATTGATGCAGGCTACGAGTCAGAGCCCGAAGGGTCACGCCGAGATGACTTCAAGCTCGTTCTGGATCTCGTCGACGCCGTCGATGCGGCGGATCGCCTCTTGGGCCATCTGCTTCTGGAAATAGGTGCCGACCATGCCTCGCAGAGTCACGCGGCCGCTCTCCGCTTCAAAGCGGAGACTTCGCGTGGAAATGTGGGGATTGCTCTCCAGGGCAACGAGGACTTTGTCGTCAAGGGGGATGTCGAACTTGGCCGTTTCCATTGTTCTGGAAATCCACGTGGGGGGAATCTGGGAAAAAAGGCGAGACGGAGCCTGCCAGACCCGGCCGGCGGCGGTCGGCGTGTCGGGC
Organism: Planctomycetota bacterium; assembly: GCA_043824335.1. Lineage (GTDB taxonomy): Bacteria > Planctomycetota > Planctomycetia > Pirellulales > Thermoguttaceae > JBDRTC01. The sequence continues at coordinate 1,461 of JBDRTC010001249.1, forward strand.
GAGTGCTAATTCCCACATCGGAAGTTTAGGTTGGGCCGGTGGAACCCAAAGCCTGGGAAGCATGGGAAATGTGGGAGAAAAGGTCGGGTTGCACCGATCGTATAGATCACCGGCCCGCGAACTCTCAGCCGACCAGAAAGCCGTACACCAACGGGCTGAGAACAGCCGCGAGGAACAGGCCGCTGAGCCAGTGGACCCGCCGCTGGAGACGTCGCTCCCAGCAGGCGTCTTTCGCGGCCCGATTCAAGAGATCGACCCGGCGGGCAATGCTGCCGTGTTGCCAGGCGGGGGCACGCCGGTCCTGTCCGCCGGCGACCGCCAGCTTCTCAAGCGCCGACGTGAAGGTCTCCACGGGCCGGGATCCCCGGTCGAAGGCGAGGGTTCGGCAGCCGAACAGATCGGCCTGGGCTTCCAAGCACCGCGAGTACACGCCGAACACCAAGGGCACGTAGAGGGCCATGCCGAGAAGCACCAGCAGCCCCAGGGGGACCTCGAAGCCCAGCCTCCCGCTGGTGAGCCAATCCGTGGCCCCGGCCAGGGCCCCGGGAAACGCCTGATGGACCAGCAAACCGAGGCTCACGGGCGCGATCATGGCCAGCACGCGCAAGAGCAGGTGGTGGTGCCGGACGTGGCCGATCTCGTGTCCGAAGACGGCCTCGACCTCTTCGTCATCGAGCTGGGCCAGGAGCCCGTCGGTCAGGAAAACGTACCTCAAGGGCGCCAGGAATCCTGCAACCGCCGCGTTGACGACCCGGTGGCCCGTGTGCCAAACGAGAATATCCCTCGCCCGAAAACCGGCCCGCCCGGCCGCGGCCTCCAGACGGTTTCTGAGCGGACCGGGCGCCAACGGCCGGGTGCTCCAGACGCGCCGCAACAGCGTGGGAAAGAACAGGAACACCAACAGAATCGGCGGGAGATAGACGGCCGGAGCGTACGGGCCCTCGAGGATCCCCGGCACGAGCAGCTCGGCCGCGTCCTGGACGGCCAATAGCGCCAACACCGGCGCCAGCAACAGACCCAGGTAGTGCCGCAGATGGAGCATGAGGTATTGTCGCCGTGTCGAGGGCTCAACGACCCGCGAGTCGTCGCTCTCAAGCCCTGTCTGCATCACGCGATCGACCTCGTAGAAAGCAGCCCACGAGAGGACCATCGGCAGGAGGACCGGCAGGAGGATCAACACGTCGTCGACCAGAATCGCGCGGTCGAGGCGCCAGTTGACGCGGACCAATTGTGCCCAGTCGAGCCAGTAGAGAATTCCCCCGGCCACGCTGAGCCAGAGCACCACGTGAACCCGCCTGAGGTTCTTAAACGCCGCCAGAAGAACGTCTCTCCGCTGGAAATCGCGGCGGAGGCGGCCGGCGATCCATCCGGAACAGGCCAGGGCGAACGTTGCCACGAAGGCCATGCCAAGCGCGGCGACTGCCAATCGATATCCCGGCCCCGAGACGGGCTCACTCGGCGCGCTCTCCGAGATCACCAGGGCGGCCAGAATCGCCAAGACGAGCACGAACTGCATGAAGCGGCCCCGGGGAGGAAACGGGCATCCGACGCGATTGACGAAAGCCCCTACTACCCCTCCATTCTAATCGCCCTGGGTAGGCCGCTCAAGCACGATTGGGTGGCACTGGCTGCTTGTCAGCCAGTGTCTGCGTCTTGGG
>JBDRTC010001250.1:0-17946 GCA_043824335.1 Planctomycetota bacterium
CAGGGAAAATGGGACTGTCCCCCTCCCAAACCGCGGCGGGAGGCACTCCGACCATGGAAATCGAAGACGCGCCGGCCCAAGGTCTCGATTTAATCGATGACTTGAACAACGTAGCGGGGCCGCTAACCGGCGAGTGGCTGCCGCTTGCCGTCGTGGCCATCGTTGGGATCGTGGTCTTCTGGATCGCATGGAGGCTACTGAAGCGGCGTCGGGGCAGGCTCCGCCGGCTGGAGCCTGATCTGACGATCAACGTCGCCGCCTTGGGCACCGCCGGCCCGCCGGCCGGGGGTTTCGTGCTGGAGCACTACAACCTGCCGATGCGTTTGGCCGCGCTCGTGGTTGCGCCGGCGGGGCGCGCTCATCCCCTGCCGCCGCGGGAGCAGCTCGGCCAGGTCTTCGAGGCGATCGTCCCCGGCTTGGCCCAGGTGGTGGTGATGCACGACACGCTGGTCCGATGCTGGCCGGAGCAACTGAGCACCACCGGCTTTGCCCATTCTTTCTTCCGCCACGCGAAGTTGCCCGGCGACGGGGGCAAAGGCACCCATTGGTCCTCGGCCGCCGGAGTGGCCAAGGTGGGTGGGCAATCGGTGATGGTGGGGCTCGTGATGCGGAGCGAGCTTTCGAACACGCTTGGCCAGACCATCATCGAGCGCGAGACCAAGTGGCTCGACCTTCTGCGCGTCAAGCCGCCCTAATGGTCTGTCCAAGTTGAGTTTACGGGTGCCACTGGCGTCTCGCCAGTGCTGCCGTGAAAGCACGGGCAAGATGCCCGTGGCACCCGTCAAAACAGCCTTGACAGCCCACCAGTATCGCTCGATCTGGACTTTCCCGCTGGGCCGCTACTCCCCCTCCCGGAGCCGATTGAGGTAATCGCGGGCGTGGTCCTGATAGCCGCGGGGAAGGTGCTCGACGGTGACCGGATCGGCCGACTGCCTGCGAGCGGCCTGGACCTGCTCGCTCATCTCCAGTTGCACGTCGCCCTTGAGATTCCGGCCCTGCACCTCGCCGACGATCGATGCCCCGCCCGGGCCGGTCTTCATCGGGGGCTTCGTGTCGATGAAATCCACCGGGTTTTCTTCTTCGGGCCGGTCGCCTTTGCCCTGACCGTCGCCCATCCCCTCTCCGTCTCCCGGCATCTTGCCCTGGCAGGCGCCACACCCCTGTCCGCCGCAAGCGGGGCAGTTCATCTGGCTGCGGCACTGGCCCAGTTGGCCCAGCGCCTCGTTGAGCATGTCGAGTTCCTGTAACTGCTCCTGGAGGCTGGCCACGTCGGCCTGGAGGTTGTCGAGCATGTCGCCGGCATCCTGAAGCTGGTTGTCCCGAAGGCATTGAGCGCAGTTTCCCAGCTTCTCGGCGAGTCCTTCCAGTTGCTTCATCTGCGGCATCTGTTGCCGCAGGGCGTCGAGTTGGTCCTGGAGGTTGTCGGCCTCGGCGTTGCGGCCTTCCTGCCGCGCCTGGTCGATCCGTTTCTTGAGATCCTCTTGGGCCTTTTGTTGGGCTTCGGCCAGCTTGTTGAGCTTTTCCTTCATTTGGTCGAGCTGTTTTGCCAACTGCTCCCGCTGCTGTTCGTTCAAGCTCCCCTCGGCCACCTTCGACTTGAGCTTCTCAAGCTCCTCCATCGCCTTTTGGAGATTGCCCTGCTTGACCGCCTGGAGGAACTCGTCGGCCGGGCCCCGCTCGACGTTCTTCAGTTGATCGAGCTGCTTTCGGACCTGGTCGGCCCCGCCCAACTCTTCGCGCCGCTCCTTGATTTTTCGAGCCAAATCGTTCAACTTTACCAGGGCCTCTTTCCGCCGGCCTTCGGACCGGTCGGCCAGATCGTTGGCCCCCTCTTCGAGTTGGCGGAAGAGCTTCTCCGCGTCCTTGAGCCCCTTCTCTTGGGCCTCTTTGCGTTTGTCGAGCAGCTTCCGCCTCAGGTCGTCGCTTGAATTCTTGATCTGCTTCTTGACCGCGGGGTCGGTGTTGGCCTGGGCCGGATTGTTGGCCGCCGGGCTCACGAACAAGACAACCAGGACCGCGAGAAGCGCCGGGATCAGCGGCAGAAGCATCTGCCGGCCGGGTGAAATCGAGAAATGCTCGCCCACGTCGATCCGGCGGACGCGGGCCTCGGCGTCGTCGACCAGGGCGCGTCCCAGCGGCGTCGCCCGCTCTTCGTCCGACATGGCCAGCGCGCTAGAGACCCGCTCCTTGAGCCTGTAGCGGCGGTCGATCTCGATGGCCGCGTCGACCGGGCCGCGCCCGCGCATCACCGCCCAGAACGCGGCGGCCGCGACCCCCAGGCCCAGCGCCCCGGCCCCCCAAATCCGGGCCTCCACGCCCAGCGGCCAGAACTTGTCGGCCACGATCAACCCCAGGGCGAGCCACAACGCGGCGAACCAGCACCACCCCAGCACTCCCACGAACCGCTGGAAGGCCAACTGTCGCTGGGCCCTGCGGACCTGTCTTTCGAGTTGTTCCATCCCAGAAGACCTCCAGAAGCGTTGGCCCCAGTGGGGAGGTGGTACATCTCGGGCCTCTCTCGATCATTATACCGCCTGCGGGCCCAAGGCCATGATGGGAACGGCCCGATTCGAGCCGTTTCTTGCCCCCTTTTTCGACGCCCCGCGTGGCCCCGGAACGTCCCGCGTGAAGGAGTCCGAACGCATCGGTTCTCGGGTACTCCGGTCAATGCGGCACGGAAACCGCCCGCTCCAGCACGCTACCAGCCTAATAGTCTAACAGCCTAATGGCCCAAACCCCCGTGTATCGCTAAGATTGAAAGGCCGACCTCGTCCCCAACACAAACCCTTGAAAGACGCACCATGAGCGATTTCCGCGTCGAACGCGATTCGATGGGCGAGGTTCGCCTCCCTGCCAAGGCGTATTACGGGGCGCAGACCCAACGGGCCGTGGAGAACTTCCCCGTTTCGGGCCAGCCGCTTCCGGCCGAGCTGATCCGCGCGATCGGCTTGATAAAATGGGCGGCAGCAACGGCAAACAAGGAACTGGGAAAGCTAGGTAATACGGGAAAGTCGGCTCTAACTGATTCCCAGCTTGACGCCCTCCGAACCGCTTGCCGCGAGGTCTCCGAGGGCAAGTTCGACGACCAATTCCCAGTCGACGTTTTTCAGACCGGCTCGGGCACCTCGACCAACATGAACGCCAACGAGGTGATCGCCAATCGGGCGATCGAGCTGGCCGGCGGCGACCGCTTCAGCCCCGAGAAGCCGATCCATCCCAACGACCACGTGAACATGGGGCAGAGCACCAACGACATCTTCCCCACCGCGATCCACGTGGCAGTGGGCAAGGCGATCGAGGAGAAGCTGGTCCCGGCGCTCTGTCGGGCGTCCACGGTGCTGAGCGAAAAGGCGTTCCAGTGGGAGAAGATCCTCAAAATTGGCCGCACCCATTTGGCCGACGCCACCCCGCTGAGCCTGGGGCAGGAGATCGGCGGACTGGCGTGGCAAGTGAGCCTGGCTGCCGACCGCGCCCGGCGAGGCACGCAAGCGGTGCTCGAACTTCCCGTCGGCGGAACCGCGGTGGGCACGGGCATCAATACGCATCCCGAGTTCGGCCGTCGCGTGAGCGAGATTTTGGCCGAGGAGACCGGAATCCCGTTTCGCGAGGCCGACAACCATTTCGAGGCCAACGCCCAGCGCGACTCCTTGGTCGAGTGTCACGGGCAACTGCGAGCGGTCGCCTCGACGTTGTTCAACGTGGCCAATAACCTCCGCTGGCTCGGCTCGGGGCCGCGTTGCGGCTTCCACGAGGTCAAGATCCCCGACCTCCAGCCGGGCAGCTCGATCATGCCCGGCAAGGTCAACCCCGTGATGAGCGAAAGCCTGATGCAGGTGGCCGCCCGAGTGATGGGGAACGACCAAACCGTTGCCATCTGCGGGGCGGCCGGCGGGCAGTTCCAGTTGAACATCATGATGCCCGTGATGGCCCACACGACCTTGGAGAGCATCCGTCTGTTGACCAACGGGACGCAGGCCTTCACGGAGCGTTGTCTGGAGGGCCTGGAGCCCAACGCCGAGGCCTGCGAAGCGGCCGTCGAAAAGAGCCTCTCGCTGGTGACGAGCTTGAATCCCTACATCGGTTACGAGCGGGCCGCCGCGCTGGCCAAAGAAGCCTTCAAGACCGGCAAGACGATCCGTCAGTTGTGCGAAGAGCAGAACGTTCTGCCGAAGGAGCAGCTCGACGAAGCCCTGGACCCGTGGCGGCTGACAAAGCCGTCGTAAGGAGGGCCGATGATTGCAGGTTGAAAACGCGGCAACCCCGCGGGACGCAGCCCGCGGGCGTTTGAATCGCACGCAAAAGTCAGACTCTTCCCCCTATCCCCTATCCCCTGACCCCTGGCCCCTGCTTCCCATGCTCCCCGAAACCTTCCGATGCTACCTGGTGACCAAGGATCCCGACGGCAACGTCTCGGGCGAAATCACCGACCGGCCGCTGGACGAGTTGCCCGAGGGGGAAGTCCTCGTCCGCGTGGCGTACTCGTCTTTGAACTACAAGGACGCGCTTGCGGCCACCGGCCACCCGGGCGTCTTGAAGCGGTTTCCGCACGTGCCGGGGGTCGACGCCGCCGGGACCGTGGTCCAAAGCGGGGCCTATGAATTTGTCGAGGGCGACCCGGTCCTGGTGACCGGGTTCGACCTGGGAACGATCCGCTGGGGCGGACTGGCCCAATACGTCCGCGTGCCGCAAGACTGGGTGGTCCCTTTGCCGCAAGGGCTGAGCCTGCGGGAGACGATGATGCTCGGTAGCGCCGGGCTGACCGCCGGGTTCTGTGTCGACGCACTGGAGAAACACGACGTCACGCCCGAGAGCGGCGAAGTGGTCGTCACCGGGGCAAGCGGCGGCGTGGGAAGCGTCGCCGTGGCGATCCTGGCCAAGCTCGGATACCACGTGGCGGCCGTCACGGGGAAAACCGCTTCGCACGAGTACCTCAAGTCGCTCGGCGCCGCCGAGATTCTCTCCCGCGAGGCCGTCGACGACAAAAGCGGCAAGCTCCTCTTGCCGCGGCGTTGGGCCGGGGCCGTCGATACCGTCGGCGGGAACATCCTGAGCACGCTCCTTAGGGCGAGCCAGTTGAGCGGCTGCGTGGTCGCCTGCGGCAACGCGGCCGGCTTCGATCTGCCGATCACGGTCTTTCCGTTTATCCTTCGCGGCGTCACCCTGGCCGGAATCGATTCGGCCTGGTGCCCCATCCCGCTACGGCACCGAACCTGGCGCCGCCTGGCCGGCGAGTGGAAACTCGACTGCCTCGACCGGATCGCCACGTTCATCGACCTCAAAGACCTCCCGCCCCGGTTCGACGAGATCCTCGCCGGGCAGCTCACCGGCCGGCTGGCGGTTACGATCGACGGGGAGGAGACGAAACCCGACGCTTGACCAGTCTTTCGACGACCCGATGTACGAAACCTTTGACCACACCGCCGACTTGGGCCTCCGGATGCGGGCGGCGAGTTTGAATGAGTTGTTCGCCGACGCCGGCCGGGCGCTGTTCTCGGTGATCGTGGCGAACCCGGAGTCGGTCGAGGCTGTCCGGGAGTTCGGCTTCGAAATCGAGGGCAGCCGGCGCGACGACCTGCTCTTCGATTGGCTGGCCGAGTTGCTCTATACGTTCGACACCCGCCGGATGCTGTTTTGCGAATTCGACGTTCAAGTGCAGGAAACGGGGGTGAAGGCCACCACCCGTGGCGAACCGTTTGACCAGGATCGACATGAGCTCGATATGGAGGTCAAGGCCATCACCTATCACGGCCTGAAGGTCGAGCGTGACGGCGACGGCTGGCTGGCCGAGGTAATTGTGGATTTGTAGTGCGATGCCGTGCAAATTCGTCCAAGGGTCGAGCCGTTTAGCCGCCGACGGCACGTCGGCGAACGCCTCAAAGGAAACCAACCCATGCCCAAATCAGGCTACACCGGCCCGCTGGAGCAAATCGACGAGTGCTGCTGGCGGATCCCCAAGGACTACAAGCCCGGGATGCGGGTCGAGGGGCGGATCTTTGCCGACGATCGGCTGATGAAGCAGATCCGCGCCGACCAGGCCCCGGAGCAGGTGGCCAACGTGGCCTTCCTGCCGGGCATCCAGGAGGCCAGCCTGGCCATGCCCGACATCCACTGGGGCTACGGCTTCTCGATCGGCGGTGTCTGCGCTACCGATCCCGACGAGGACGGCGTCATCTCGCCCGGCGGCGTCGGCTACGACATCAACTGCGGCGTGCGCCTGGTCCGCACCGACCTGGAGCGTGACGAAGTCCAACCGAGAATCGAGCCGCTCATGGAAGCCCTCTTCCGGCGGATCCCCGCCGGCGTGGGCAAAGGCGGGCCTTATCGGTTCGACCACAAGCAGCTCCGGCGAATCCTGGGCGAGGGCGTGCGGTTCCTGGAAACCCGGGAGCTGGCCACGCTAGGCGACCTGGAAAACACCGAAGCCGGCGGGTGCATCCCGGGCGCGGACCCCGACGCGGTCACCCAAAAGGCCCTTCAGCGGGGCCACGATCAGTGCGGCACCCTCGGCTCGGGAAACCATTTCCTCGAAGTCCAGGTGGTCGACGAAATCTTCGACGACCAGGCCGCCCGGGTGATGGGGCTCGAAGAAGGGGCCGTCTGCGTGATGATCCATTCCGGCTCCCGCGGGCTGGGCTACCAGGTGTGCGACGACACCCTCCGGGCCTTCCGCAACGTGCCGGCCAAGTACGGCATTGAGCTACCCGACCGCCAGTTGGCCTGCGCCCCGGTCAATAGCCCCGAGGGCCGGCGGTACCTCGCAGCAATGCGGGCGGCGGCCAATTTTGCCTGGGCCAACCGGCAGTTGCTCATGTGGCAGGCCCGCGAGGTTTTTGGCGAGTTCTTCGGCCGAACCTGGCAGTCGATGAAGATGAACCTGGTGTACGACGTCGCCCACAACATCGCCAAGATGGAGGAGCACACCGTGGGTGGCAAGCGGAAGACGCTCTGCGTCCACCGCAAGGGGGCCACCCGGGCGTTCCCGGCCGGGCACCCCGACGTGTCCGACCGTTATCGCCCCATCGGCCAGCCCGTGATCATCCCCGGCGACATGGGCCGCACCAGTTGGGTCCTGGTCGGCGGGCCGCGGGCGATGGACCGCTCCTTCGGCACAACCTGCCACGGGGCCGGCCGGGTGATGAGCCGCCACGAGGCCATTCGCCAGGCCCAGGGCCGCCGGATCGACCGCGAGCTGGCCGCCGCGGGCGTGGTCGCCCGCTGCCGTCACTGGAAAGGGCTCGCCGAGGAGCAGCCGGCGGCGTATAAAGATGCCAGCGTGGTCGTCGACATCGTCCACCGCGCCGGACTGGCCAGCAAGGTCGCCCGGCTCAAACCGATCGGGGTGGTGAAAGGGTAGCCCGTAAACGCGGCAAGATTCGGGAGGGTGGGCTTCGCCCACTGATTCCCCCAAGGTACGATAAACTGTGTAATGGTGGGCACAGCCCGCCCTACGCCTTTTGAGCGGACACAGCCAGGGGGCAAGTAGATGGGACACATCCTCGGGAAATCGGACACGCCCCTCGATTTCGATGCCCTGATCGATCAACTTCGGGCGGCGATCCCCGGGATGACGGTCAAGAAGACCGACTCCGACGCCGACCGTGCCGCACGCCAAGGGGAGATCACCCGGCAGTTGGGCACGCTCACGTCGAGCCATCCGGTGGAGTTGGCCAAGCAGACGGCCCAAGGCGCCGGCCTCAAACGTGAGATCGAACTGCCCCTGAGCGATTCGCTCCGCCTGAAGGGGACCGTCAGCAGGACGGGCATTCTCCTGGCCGCGGATGGCAACTTCACGCAGGAGGAGGTCCGCGCCGTGCTCGACGTCTTGGAGCAGTATCCGCAATTGAAGTTGAAGATCAGTGCGTCGCGGTGACGTCGCCTGACGGCATCTGACGGCGTCGATTTCCGTCAAACCGATGCACGAGAGCCTACGTGATCTAAAGAGGGGAAAGTCATGAAAACGCGCGCGGGTGCCTGGGGCAAAGCGAAGCGGTGCCCCAGCCTTTGCGTCCTGGGGCTTCGCTGCGCTCAGCCGCCAGCCACCCACAAATTCGAGTGCCGTGAGGGATTATTGTCTCTAACGGTTGCCTGTCTGATCGGTTTGGCCGGATGTCCCTCGGGCGCCAAGCGTGAAACGTCGCTCGATGAACCGGGACCGGCTCCTGCAATAGGGGAGGAAAAAAGCATGGAGATCACCAGCACGGCGTTTGAGCCCGGGAAACCCATCCCCGCGAAGTACACCGACGACGGCGACGACGTCTCGCCGCCCTTGGCCTGGTCCGGCGTGCCGGAGGGCGCCCGGGAGTTGGCCCTGATCTGCGACGACCCCGACGCCCCCAGCCCCAAGAAGCCGCGTCCCGATCCTTGGGTGCATTGGGTCCTCTACAAGATCCCGCCAGAAACCAAAGCGTTGCCGGAAGGGGTCCCCGGGGCAGCCCGCCTGGACGATCCGCCGGGTGCGCTCCAGGGCGAGAACTCCTGGCCCACGACCGGCTATCGGGGCCCGGCGCCGCCCCCGGGAAGCGGCACGCACCGCTACTTTTTCAAGCTCTACGCCCTGGACGCGGAACTCGAAATCGAGCCGGGGGCCGACAAGGCGCGGCTGTTGAAGGCGATGTCGGGCCACGTGCTGGGCGAGGGCCGGTTGATCGGGACGTACGAGAGGTGAGCCTTGCCCGACACGAGGACGCACCGCGGCCCGCACCCTGACGACGCCCGGCTGTTCGGCCCTCCTCACCGGCCGACGCTGCGTGAGGCGACCTCGGACCTCTCCTGGCTCTTGACCCAAGGCTACGTGAACCCTTCGGCGCTGAAGCTGGTCGGCGACCGCTTCCGGCTCTCGGCCCGGCAGAGAACGGCCGTGGAGCGGTGCTCCTGCTCCGACGCGGCCATTGCCCGGCGCGAGGCCCATCGGGTAGGTCCCGAGCGACTCGCGGGCCAGGCGTTGTGGCTCGACGGCTACAACGTGCTCACGACGATCGAAGCGGCCCTGGCCGGCGGGGTGATTCTCGCCGCCCGCGACGGCACGTTCCGCGACATGGCCAGCATGCACGGCAGCTATCGCAAGGTCGCCGAGACTCGGCCCGCGGTGGAGCTGCTGGGCCGGGTGATCGCCGCGCTGGGGGTTGCGGAGTGTCGGTGGTATCTGGACAGGCCCGTCTCCAACAGCGGCCGGCTGAAAAAGGCGATCGACCAGATGGCCGCCGACCAGGGGTGGACGTGGGCGGTCGAGCTGGTCCCCGACCCCGATTCGATTCTCGCCAAGACGGACCGCATTGTGGTCACCGCCGACAGCGTGATCCTCGACCGCTGTCGGGCGTGGTTCAACCTCGCCCGGGAGACGGTCACCCGCCACGTGCCCGAGGCCGACGTGGTCGATCTGGCCGCCCCGAGCCGCGGCCCGAAAGATCGCACCATTTAGCCCGCCGTGAATAGACACGCGGCTTATCGTTCCATTTGAGACTGAAGGAACCCGTTCACTGCGTCGGGAAACGTCATTGGAAGGGGTGACTACCCCTTGCGGTGCCGAATCTTGGCCCGCATGCGGCGTTTCTTGCGGCCGATCTTCCGGCGGCCTTTGCCTGTTTTTTTGGTTCCCACGCAATCCTCCCGATAAGTTGACGTAAGTAGGTCTAACTCGCCTTTTTCAACGGGCTGCTAACCCGATTCGCCCGTGTGGCGGCTACTGCCCCATGGTAGGCGGGCCCTGGCAATATAGCAGAACTATGCCCGAGCGGGCAAGAGGGGGCCGGAGCGTCACACTTCCGGTCCGGCCCAGGCGTTCCGTTCCTGGAGGGCCTGACGGATCAGCACCAACAGGGCGTTGGGATCGTACGGCTTGCGGACGAAGTAGTCGCAGCCGGCCTCCCGCGATCGGCGAATGATGTCCGGCCGCTCCATCCCGCTGAGAATAATCACCGGAATGTGGCACGTTTCGGGGGAATCTGCCAAGTGCTGGCAGACGGTGAAGCCGCTGGCGTCGGGGAGTCGCAGGTCGAGCACGACCAGGGCCGGTTGGTGGGACCGGGCGAAGGCCAGTCCGGCGGCGCCGGAATCGGCGGTCGCCGTCGCGAACCCTTGCTGCTTTAGCCGGCGCGACAAGACCTCGCTCATCGCCTCGTCGTCGTCGACAATGAGGATCATCTCACGCCCGCCCGTGTCGTCGGCAACAAGTTCCGGTTCTTCCAGAATCTCGAAGCACATGGGAGTTGGTCACGCCTGGACATTCCGGTCGGTGGGTCCGCCGACTCCTGTCCTCTGTTGGGGAAGAATTCCTATCCCGGCGATAAGAAAACGTAGACCACTCTTGCCGGTTAGTCAAACGTCGGGAGGAACGTGCTGAATGTGGCAATTGTGGGAGATGGGGGAACGATGAATGCTGAATGCTGAATGATGAATGAAAGATGAGGGATCGCGGGGGAGGGGAGGAAGACGTGTCGGCGCATAAAAAAAGACCCGCGGGTTGGTTAACATTCTTGTGGTCTGGGAGAGGGACCCCAAGAAACAACGCGAGCCGCCCCGGGGCAGGGAGGGCGACTCGCTGGAGGGTTATTCGATAACCCCCTGTTTGGAAAATCGGCAGAATGGCCCGCCGACTTCACAGTATTATGCCGCTGTTTGTCTTCTGGCTTGCTCGACCTGGCCGACGGCGTACAGCCACCTCGCCCCCGTCCCACGGGTTGGTTCACGTGGGATCGCTCTTCTCGGCGCCGCGGCAGCCACGGTCATCCGATATTCATCATTCCTCATCCATCCTTTCCTCTTCCCGTTTCTTCCAGTCGATGCCGGACATCGAGGCCAGGGCAAGCTCGAGGGCTTGGGTACCGTTGCGGCCGTGTCCCAGGGCCATCAGCGAGAGATACAACTGGTGGGCCAGGGCCAGGCCCGGCATCGACAGGCCCATGCGCTTCGATTCCTCCAGGGCGATCCCCATGTCCTTGACGAAGTGTTCGACGAAGAAGCCGGGATCGAAGTTGTTGTCGATGATGCGTGCGCCCAGGTTCGAGAGCGACCAGCTTCCGGCGGCCCCCGAGGCGACCGACTTCATCACGGTCACCAGATCGAGCCCGGCCCGGTACCCGTAAAGCAGGCCCTCGCAGACGCCGATCATGTTAGTGGCGATGAGGACCTGGTTGACCATTTTGGTGTGTTGTCCCGCGCCGGGGCCCCCCTGGTGCACGATCGTCGCCCCCATCACCTCCCAACAGGGCTGAAGGGCCTCGACGACTTCCTTGTCGCCACCGATCATGATCGAGAGTCGGGCCTCCCGGGCGCCGACGTCGCCTCCGGAGACGGGGGCGTCGACACTCGCCACGCCGACTTTCGCCGCCGCCTCGGCGATCTCGACCGCCAGCGACGGCTCGCTGGTCGTCATGTCGACGAGGACATTCCCCTCGGTGCACCCGGCCAACGCGCCGTCTCGGCCGAGAATCACGCTTCGCACGTCGGAGGGATAGCCGACGATGGTGAAGATCACGTCAGACTCCTCGGCCACGCCCTTGGGGCTGTTAGCCCATTGGGCGCCCCGCTCGAGCAGTCGTTCCGCTCTTGCCTTCGTGCGGTTGTAAACCGTGGCCGAGAAACCGGCGCCCAGCAAATGCCCACACATGCTGGAGCCCATCACGCCGGTGCCGATCCAGCCAATCCGAGTCTTGCCGGGCTCTATCTTCATGACTGCCATCGCTCCTGCTCCTTACTGCCAGCGCTGTTCGGGTCGCTGGAGGATCTCGTTCAAGACGATCGCCTGGCGCAAGCTGCCGGGGTCGGCGAGCATGGCGGCCAGGCCGGCCGCGGCCGTCGCCGGGATCGGGGTGACCCGGTCGTCAGGCGTTCCGGCCTCCTCCGCCACCGGGAGCGAGGCCGATTCCCCGGGAGTACCAGCCAGATGAGAGACCTCGTGATCGAAGACATCGTGGACGTGCTCAGCCATCCTGTCGTCGGCCCGGCCCGCCTCGCCCGTCAAATCGGGTCGCAGGTGGTCGAACCTCTCCGTGCCGAGACGCTGGCGATCGTGATCGGCCACGCTGCGGTCGTCCGGCACGAGGTCGGGGGCGACCGGCTCCAGGGCGTCCGCGGCACGCGGATTCTCCGGCCCTCGAAGGAATTGGCCGACCTCTTCTCGCAAAGGGTCCCGCACTGGCGGCCTGGCGGGCCGCGCCCCCCTGGGCCGCTGCCCCGCCTGTTGCCGCCGCCGCTCGGCCTCTTGCCCCTGGCGGACCTTGGCCAGCACCTGCCCGACCCCGCTGATGATAAGGAACAAGACCACCACCAGTGGAAAGATCCAGTCCTCCATGGCGGCGATCGGCAACAGCCCGTTGAGGTTCATGCGGCCGTTCCTCCCTTGCGCGGCGCCGGGCCGGCCTTGGCGATCGACGTTCGCATGTCGGTATCGGCTTGGACGTTGCGCAACTTGTAATAGTCTATGATCCCCAGGGTTCCGTCGCGGAAGGCCTGGGAGATCGCTTTGGGAACCTCGGCCTCCGCCTCGACCACCTTGGCGCGAGCCTCCTCGATGCCGGCGATGTTCTCCTGCTCGGCGGCCACGGCCATTGCGCGGCGTCCCTCGGCGTTGGCCTGGGCGACCCGCATGTCGGCCTCGGCCTGATCGGCCTGCAATCGGGCGCCGATGTTCTCGCCCACGTCGATGTCGGCAATGTCGATCGAGACAATCTCGAAAGCCGTTTGGGCGTCCAAACGACGGCTCAGCACGGTTTTCGAGATCCGGTCGGGGTTCTCCAGCACCTCCCCGTGGACCTTGGCCGAGCCGATCGCGCTGACGATGCCTTCCCCAACCCGGGCGATGATCGTCTCCTCGGTAGCCCCGCCGATCACCTGCAGGAGGTTTGCCCGCACCGTGACCCGGGCTCTTACCTTGAGTTGAATCCCGTTCTGAGCCACGCCGTCAAGCGACTCCCGGCCCGACGCCCGCGACGGACAGTCGATCACTTTGGGGTAGACGCTCGTCTGCACCGCCTCCAGCACGTTTCGCCCGGCCAGGTCGATGGCGGTGGCGAGCTTGAAGTCCAATTCCAAAATCTTCGCCTTTTGGGCCGCGATGATCGCCCGAATCACCAAGGGCACGTTCCCCCCGGCCAAGTAGTGAGCTTCCAGGTCCTTGCTCGTGAAGCCGAACTCTTTTTCGCTCAGTCCGGCCTGAACCGCCATGATCTTGGTGCGGACGATCACCTCCGGCTTGACCTTGCGGAAGGTCATCCCCAAAAGGTCCAGGATGCCGATCCCGGCCCCGGTGGTGAAACACTGGATCCAGAGGCGGAAATAGTTGGCGAAAATCAAAAACGCGATCCCCGCGATGAAGAGGATGACGGCTCCGATCACGAGGGTCACGGGCGTGAACATATCACCATTCCCTGCGGCGAACACTGTCATGGCGCGGCTCCTCGGCGATGGGGTTGTGCTTGGGGGGCTGCAAAACGACAATTTTGCAGCCGCCAAAAGTTCCTGGCACCCCTACATTTGGTGGATCGGGGCACTCCTATTCCGACCCTCGGTTTATCCGAGGCAGCTTGATTTGTCAAGCCGGGGGATCCTCGAACGGGTCTATACCAACCGTGTCGATGGGACGGGAGAGCGGATCGGAATCGGAGTCGGAGAGAGAGGGCAACTCCTCGTCCACCGGGCGGACCACCACCCGGCTGCCGTGGACCTCGATCACGCGGACCCTCTGGCCGGCGCGGATGGGCATCCCCTCGCTGAGTGCGGTGATCGTTCGCCCCCCGATCAACACGGCCCCGCTGGGGAGCATCTCGCTCTTGGCCACGCCGACGCGGTCGACCAACTCCTTGAGGCTCCGCTGGCGAGGGCTGTCGGGCAGGGTGTCCGCGTCCGTCGGAGGTCCAAGCAGCATCCGCCGGCCGAACGGCGTGCTCGGCCACCACTTCAGCGCAAGGACCAGCGCCACCGGCATCCCGAAAACGGCGCTGGCAAGAATTGTGAAGCCAACCCACGGCCGGCCGTCCATGAAACCGACCACGACCGCCGCGATCACCGACGAGATCGCCAAAAACCCCAGGATGCCGCCGGAAGGGATAAAGACTTCCGCCACGACCAGAGTCAGGCCGAGCAGCAACAGCATGACCGCCCAGGCCCACGCGGCGTACCAAAAGGAAGTTTCCATGCTCTCGGCTAAAACTGGTTCCATGGTCTACCTCGATCTCCCACGCCGTTGGCAAGGCACAGAAATACAGTCTACGAAATTCGGACGAAGATACTGACGCATTGCCTATGTACCCTAGACTACCTCGTCCGCCGCACGGACTAGGACCCGATTGCCCCGAACCTCCATCACAACGACCGTTGTGCCGAAGGGGATGGTCTCGCTGTCGGCGATTACGTCGACCAGCCGATCGCCAAACCGGGCCTTTCCACTGGGGGTCAGTTGCGTGGTGGTCGTTCCCCGAGCGCCGAGCAAATCCTCGAAATGGACCAACGCTTCCCGCTGACTGAGTTCCTCCGCTTCCTTGCCCGAGGGCGGCTGGAGCAGCATCCCACCGAGCATGGGCACGTGGGGCAGCCAACGATTGATCAGGACCGCGATCACGATCACTCCGGCGCCGGCCCCCGCAATCACCAGGAGCGAATCCCGAAGTCTGGCCATTTGCCACGTGTTGGCCGGGAACACGAACGTCTGGCTGGCCAGGATCAGGGAAGCCAGAATCAGCAATCCTCCGCCCAGTCCAAAAATGCCGAAGCCGGGGATCACAAACACTTCCAACAAGAGGCAGCCCATGCCGCCCATGAAAAGGAGCACCTCCAGCCATCCGGCCGTGTGCCCGAGAAAACGACTCCAGAAGAAGAGCATGAAACAGACCAGGGCGAGAAACGCGCCGACGCCGATCCCCGGAGCCTGAAGCTCGGCGTACATCGCCGCAAACCCGACCAAGAGGAGCAGGAACGCCACGTAGGGCTGGGCCAACGCGTCGATGAGAAAGTAGGCCCAGCCCGGCTCCAAGAGGGCCGGGTCGTCCTCAAGACCGTAAACCTCCTTGAATCCGGCGAAGTCGTCGACCGTCTCGTTGGCCAGCCGATATTCGAAGGCTCGCCTGCCGTCGACCTGGAGCGTCTTTCCCCGCTCGGTCTCGGGGACTGCCGCGCCCTTCTTCCACTGGTCGGGTTCGAGTTGCTCCGACCATTCGTCTTCCGAGAAGTACTCCGAGTACGTCGTCTTCCCCAGACGCGTGTAAGTGAAAACCTCCAGCTCCGGGTCGATCATCGCGGCGGCGAGCGACCAGGACCGCGCCTTGCGCACGGCGATCGCCTCGCGGAGCGTCTTTCGGGCCTGGCGGACCTCTTCGTCGGAGAAGACGGAGGCGCCTTCCCCGCCCAAGCGGGCCGACGAGTGCATCACCAACTGATCGCACGCCAGGGCCACCAACGACGCGTCGGACAGGGCCTCGTGGGGGATGTACGCCACGGTGCGTCTCTCCCCCGGATCCAGCTCGAAGGCCAGGTAGGTGGCCAGTTGCATGCTGTCGGCCAGCGATCCGCCGGGGCTGTCGATCCAGAGACAGATAAAGTTCACGTCGTGCCGGCGGATGGCGTCTTCAATCAGCCGTTGGGCCCGTTCGGCCGTTTGTGCGTTGAGCGGCCCTTTCAAGTCGACCCGAACGGCCCGCCATGCGTCGCTCAGCGAGGGATCCGCTTCCACGGCCTCCGGAGGCAGGTTGAGCAATCGGGCCAGGTCCCGCCGATTCGAGGCGAGATAGTCGACGAGATCCAAGTCGCGGGCCTCTCTCCCCGAGAGCCGCCCCGGCTGCCCGGCCTCGAACAGAACCTTGGGGTTGGGTTGCACAACGCGGCGCTTGGCGAGTTCCTCCAGGTCCTCGGCGAGCACGTAATCACGGCTCACTTCGGTCTCCACCTGGAGGACGCGCTTGCTCTTGTCGACCAGGCCCAGGGCGACGGCGGTGGGCCTCCCCTGGCGGCTGGCGATCTCCTTGTAGGTGCTATGGATGCGGGGGGTGACCGTCGGCTCGTCGATGCCCGCCGAACCGATCTCCGCCTCCGGGGCCATCGCGATCTCATCGCAGGCCAGCACGGCCAGCACGGCGTGCCCCTGGATCGATTGGGGCACGCAGGCGACCGTCGTGACCTCGCCCACCGCGTCGCGGGTTGCGCCAGAGAGGAAATCCTCTTTGGAAAGACTCTCGGCCAGATCGGAGGAGACGCCGAAGTTGCTGGTCGCGGCGTGGTCGTCCTGATCGGGTGCGACCACAAACTCGAAGATCAACACCGGCTCGACTCCCGCGTCCGCCGCCCGTTGCACGGCATTGCGGGCGAACCGCTCGACGCGGTCGTAGGTCCGGCCGGTGATCGGCAGCGTGATCCGGAAGACCCAGCCGGCCCGCTGGGCCGGCGCGGCCTGATCCTCATTGGCTTGCGGTTCCGCGGCCGCCTCGCGATCGACGGCAGGGTCGGTCCCTTCCTCCGCTCCCAACGACGTCTTCGCCAGACACGCCAGGCAAATGACGAAGAGCAACCCGCCCAAGAGACCGGCGGCCAACGGACCTCGCCAGGAAAGAGGTTCTCGCTCTTTGTGCCCAAGCATCATCGGAAGTCCATGTCCAAACGAGTGATCCGGCTAACTACGCGCGCGCTGAATTATAAGGGCCTGTGTCGGGTTTCGTCAATCGGCAGGGCCACCCGGGAGGCCGTCCGAGCCACCCGATCATGGCAAGCAAATCGGGGCCCGTAGGCGAGATCGGCGTGGATCACATGATGGCGGGCCCAAGAGACCCGCGCCGAGTGCAGAACGCATCAACAGGAATCTGCCCACGACCGGGCCACCCGCCGCCTACCGCCTGCTGCCCGCTGGCCACTCCCCTCCGCCTACCGCACCGGGGCTTGCCCCGACGGCCGATTCGCCTGCGCCTGCGGGGCCTCCTCGACGACCTTGGTCCAACCCCGAGGCGTGGGAGCGTGGAGCCAGTTGTTCTCAAACACGCGGAGGGGATCCAAGAGATTTCTGGGGTTCACCTTGGTCTGGTGGAAGTGATACGCCGTGCGGCTCTTGCCGTTGGGCAGGAGGGTCTGGATGGCCGTGGGCTGCATGTTCTTTAGCGACAGAATCAGCGTGGCCACTTGGAAGTTGGCCGCGTCGGCCTGGTACTTCGGCCAGGCCTCCAGCCAAGCCTGGTCTTTGACGCCGCCCGGCGTGACGATCCGCAGGAAGTAACGACTCTTCACCTGATCGGCCTTGGCGCCAAAGAGGAACGGCAGGGGACTCTCGCTGATCGCCTTGCCCTGCAACTCCGGCGGCAGCTTGTGTTCGGTGAGCTGCTTCTTCTCGAAGTTGTATTCGAAGATCGAGGCGCCGTCGCAAATCCAATGCTCGCCCTGTTGCCCCTCCACGAACCGGCCGCCTTGAGCTTCACCGTTGACCCAACGGAAGTCGACCAGCTCGCCGGCCACGCGAAGCATGCCCTTGTCGGGCGCGGCGTACCGGATCTCTCCTTCGACAATGTGCAAGGGCTGGTCGGGCTTCCAGACCGGGTCCCAGTCGAAGCGCGTGAACTTGCACTCGAACGACTTCACTCCCTCGCCTTGCTGCTCCCAACGGGCGAGCAGGTCGTCTGCCTCCGCCTGTTGCTGCGGGCTCAACGTGAAGGGCGCCCCCGGGCCCGGCTGCGGCCCGCGGCGATGGAGCGTCGGATCCCGGGGCGTCAGTGCGTTGGGCGATGCCGCGGGATACTGTGTCGGCGGACGCTGCGGCTGGGCGGCCGCTTGCCGCGGCGGGGTTTCCTGCCGATACTGCGCCAGGACCGCCCCCGAGCCAAGCCCCACCCAAAGGCCAATCAACGTCCCCAAGGCGATTCGAGCATTCATCCGCAGCCTCCCTTCGCAAACAACCATCCGGCAAGCAAGCGATGCTAGCAGCCCATTGAAACAGTAGCTCCTCGACGATTTGGGTGCCACGGCTGGACAAGCCAGCAG
>JBDRTC010001251.1:0-5940 GCA_043824335.1 Planctomycetota bacterium
GTGGATGCACTGAGGTCAGCGGGTGAGTGCCTTGGGACCCCAGGGTAAGTGCCTATGCGGTAGGTCCCGGGAAGAACGAGGGTTGACGGGAGACGATCGGCGTAAGTCTCGCGTAAGAAAGCACTTACAATCTGTCTCCAATTCCGCATTTGCCGTCCAACAAAAGAGTTCAACGTAAAGCCTTTATCTGACGTTGGTTACGGCGATTTGTCGGCGTCCGGCCGGAGAACTTGAACGGCCCGATTCGGCGGTTCTCGGGCTCACTTTTGTCCGCGCAACCTCTTTAATGATAACAGGTTGAAATCGGGCCTCAAGACCAGTTCTGGCCGCGCCTCGGGTTGCGCAGTTTTTCCCGCCGGGCGCCATTGATTTGCGCGAGGCATGGCGGCCACGCCGCGACGGGAGAACGTCGGCAAACGGCAAGCCCGGCTTCTGAAGAAACGAGCCGAGCACCAGTGGCTGTCACGTTCTTGGTGCTTTTGATGCACCAACCTCCGTTTGGTCTCAGGAGCCCGGCGCGATTTC
Source organism: Planctomycetota bacterium (assembly GCA_043824335.1). GTDB lineage: Bacteria > Planctomycetota > Planctomycetia > Pirellulales > Thermoguttaceae > JBDRTC01. The sequence continues at coordinate 526 of JBDRTC010001251.1, forward strand.
CGCTCAGTTCGCTCTTGGATGGGCTCGGTCGTAGGCGGCGCGGAGGCCGGCGGTGCTGACGTGGGTGTAGATCTGGGTGGTGACCAGGCTTTTGTGGCCCAGGAGTTCCTGGACGCTGCGGATGTCGGCCCCGCGGTCCAAGAGGTGGGTGGCGAAGCTGTGACGCAGCGAATGGGGCGTGGTTCGCGTGTCCAGCCCGGTGTGCCGGAGGTGTTTTTCCAGCATGCGGCCGACGCTGCGGGTCGTGAGCCGGCGTCCGAACTTGTTGGTGAACACCGGCGATTCCGGCCCGGTGGGCTCGTCGGCGTTGAGCTTGCGCGCGCCAAGCCATCGCTTTAGTGCTCGGGCGGCGTAGGAGCCGATCGGCGACAGGCGTTCGCGCCGGCCTTTGCCGCGGACACGCACGACCTCGGCCTCGAAGTCCAGATCACTCTGGCAGAGCCCCACGACCTCGCCCACGCGCAGGCCGGCCGAGTACATCGTCTCGAGGATGGCCCGATCGCGGAGGCCCAAGGGGTCGTCTGAGGGCGGCGCTTGGAGCAGTCGTCCGATCTCGTCGGCCGAGAGGAAATGCGGCAGCGATCGATCCTTGCGGGGATTGCGGAGCGGCTTGGCCGGATTGGTCTCGGTCCAGCCCTCGCGCTGACCGAAGCGAAACAGGCTTCGCATGGAGGCCAGCCGGCGGGCGATAGTCGACTTGGCGTACCCAGCCTCGTGCAGCGCGGCCACGTACCCGCGCAGATCGAGCACCGAGACTTCACCCGGCTTGGGGCAAGCGCCGCCGCGCGACTCGACGAGGTACTCGACCAGCGCCGTCAGATCTTCGCGATAACTCTTAACGGTCAGGTGCGACGCGTTCCGTTCGACGCGAAGATAGCCGAGAAAACGAGCGATGGCGGTGCGCATCGGGGTACGCGACTGGTGGGCTCAGACGACGTCGTCCTTGTCGGTGGGCAAGGGGAGGTCGAACCGGTTTGAAGGCACGTACTTCTGCTTCCGGCTCTCCTGGCGGATCTTTTGGCTCAACACGGCGGCATCGTACCAGGTGAAGCTCAGCTCCGGGTTCGAGGCGTAGCGTCCCAGGACCCGTAACGTCTCGGCGCGGCTCGAGTCGTCGTAGAGGAACACGTAGCGTTCCGATCCCTTCACCAGCGCCAGAACGTTGATGTCGTGAGTCATGGGGGGGGTAGTCTCCTACACGCAAGAAGCGAATCCGTTCCGTGCTTTGTCGCGATGGGGGGGCTGCATCCCGGCTCGTGGTGCGAAACCGCATTGCGTGTTATCGGAAAGATGGCCACCGCCACACCACTCGCGTTTCTCCAGCTCCCCCCCGGGCACTGAGCATTTCCCAAATGTGCATGTGACAGGAAAATCGGATAAAGTCGTCGCTCCGTTCGAGATAGCTCTGCCATCCGCCGAACCGCGCGTCGTCGCGGAAATAGTAATAACTGGCCAGCGCCTCGGTGAATTCCGAGTCGTGACCGTTGTACGTGCGCGTGTGCTCGAGCACCGGGGCATCAGTCGGCTGGCACGCCGGAGGATGGGCCGTCGGGGGCGGCGAGATGAATCCACGTGGATCGGGCCAATCGGCGGGGAAACCCAAACCGGTGGCGCCGGTCGTGCCGCTCGTGACGGTCGTAGCAATCGGCTCGGCGTTATCGGCCGGATTTCGGAGTTCCGCGCTCGCGGCCTCCACGGCCGATTCTCCAAACGAAGAGCCCGAAGGGGGCGCCAACGGCTCGTACGCGGGCGTCTGCGTCTTGAGCTGCTCTTTGGCCAGCGCCATCTCGGCTTCAAACACCAGGTCGCCCGGGATGTGCTCCTCTGCCGGCGTTCCCCAAGGCAAGCCGTAACCGGGTGGAATCGGATGGAAGCATGGATTTCCCGCGTACCACTCGACGCGCAAGCCGCAGCGGGGCGGGTAGTAGGCCGAATAGTCGGTCACCGTCCCGAGCACGACGGCATCGACTTCCAGGATCTGAGCCAGGCGGCGAACCTCGGTCGGGCTCGTCAGACGGAGGTTGTGCTGAGCGATCACGGTCTCCACCACGTCGACCGGCACCACCTCGAAGCCCGGCACCAATTGCAGCTCGTTGAAGTAGGCCAGCGCAAAGTTCCGACCGTCCACGGTCGGCTCGCTGCTCTGGTTGAAGAAGGGGACCACGGCCACCTTCGAAAGCTGCGGGAACGGGTTGTGGAGCGTCGGCTGATGGGAGATTTCCGGCACAAGCGAGCAGCCGCTAAACGCCAGTCCGGCCAGCAAGATTATTAGGGGACGCCACATGATGCGATGCACCATTTTTTGGACCAGGCCCCCCTCTGGTCCCCTCCTTCGGGGAGTGCACGACGAGCGCGAACCGATCCGATACGTCCGCTACAATCTGCACTATCGGTAAAGTCCCCGAAACTTCTCCAGCTTAAGTCGACGTGTGGCCCAAGTTTTGGCATCTTGAAGCCGGCCGAAAGAGAGCGAGAATAGGAGGGAGCAGTCAACGGTGCCCGCCCGGAAGGCAAGTTACTACTCGTGGGCTACACTGGTCTCGTCCTCGGGGGGTATCCCGGCGACGTGCTGCCACCTACGGCCGACTTGATAACTCTCCTCCAGCGGAATGGATGAACGAGGTGAAGCTTCCCCGAAACCCGACTCGCGCGGTCCCTGTCGGCTCGGTGACGATCGGCGGCGGCAATCCGATCGTGGTGCAGAGCATGTGCGCAACCAAGACGACCGACGTGGAAGCCACGGCCGCGCAGGCCAACGCGTTGGCCGAGGCCGGCGCCGGCCTCGTGCGGATCGCCGTCGACACCCATCGCGACGCCGAGGCACTCTCCGCCATCCGCGAAAAGACCCGGGCCAACCTCTCGGTCGATTTGCAGGAGAACTACCGACTCGCCTCCGAGGTGGCGCCCTGGGTGGACAAGATCCGCTACAACCCCGGACACCTCTACCACCACGAACCCAACCGCCCTTGGCAGGAAAAGGTGCGATGGCTCGTCGACGTGGCCGTCAAACACGACTGCGCGATGCGCGTGGGAGTGAATTGCGGGTCGGTCGATCCGGCCCAGCGGGAGAAGCACGACCCCGCCGATCCGTCTTTTCGAATAGGCCCGATGCTCCAAAGCGCCCTGGAGCACTGTGCGCTGCTCGACTTGTTCGGCTTCACCCGGTATTGCGTTTCGCTCAAGGACTCTGACCCGGCGCGTGTCGTCGAGGTGAACCGGCGTTTTGCCTGGGAGCGTCCCGACGTGCCGTTGCACCTGGGCGTGACGGAAGCGGGGATGCCGCCGGAGGGGATCGCAAAGACGCGGATCGCCCTGGCCGAGCTGATCCGCCGGGGAATTGGCGACACGATCCGGGTGTCGCTCACGGTGCCCAACGCGAGAAAGCACGAGGAGGTCGAAGCGGGGCGCCAGATCCTGGCCGACGTCGCGGCCGGGAAGGTCCACGATACGCCAGGCGATGGCGGGATGCGCCTGAACATCATCAGTTGCCCGAGCTGCTCCCGCGTGGAGAACGAGGCTTTTGTCGAATTGGCCCATCAGGTCAGGCAGATGACGCGCTACGCGGCCGGGCACCCGATCACGATCGCGGTGATGGGCTGCCGGGTGAACGGGCCGGGCGAGACCGACGACGCCGACCTGGGACTCTGGTGCGGCCCGAAACACGTCAATCTCAAGCGGGGCGACCGGCCGTTGGGCAGCTTCCGTTACGACGAGATCCTGCCGCGACTGAAGACCGAGCTCGACGCGCTGATCGCCGACAGGTCCGAGGAGTAACGTTACCGATCACCGGGCGGCGACGGGGGACTTACCACTGCCGAGGCACCCGACTTCGCCGCTCCGGTGCATCGGATTGTTCGTTGCTCGATTTGGGCAACGGGATGGCCCCCCGCCTTGAGTCGCTCGAATTCGCTGTGCAGGTAGGCGGAGAGGTGATCGCCGTGTTCCGCCTGGATCTGTGACCGAACATCGTACAGTTCTTCGAGGATAGGATTCTTAGGCATCGGACGAGCCTCCGAGAAATTCCATCGGTGTGCAAACGAGAAGCCCGGAGAGCCCCAGATCACCGAGCAGCCGGTACACTCCCGGCAGCACGCTTGCATTCGCGATGTGTCGACAGTTCAGTGTCAGCAGGTATTGTACACCCGCAAGCGCCGCAATGGCCAGATGCAGGGCATCGACTCGTGCTGCTGCGGGAATCAGCGAGCGGGCGATCAATTCGTCAGCCACCCGGTCGACATCCGGGTTTTCGCCGAGAATGGGAATATCGGCCAACATCGCAAGTCGGCGAGCGGCGGCGTCAGGGTCGCCCCTGGCGGCCTCCGCCAAGGCAAGTTGCGATGTCACCACCGCGTACTTCGGCCGTTGCTCCGTCATCCAGCGTCGTGCTTGATCTTGCATGGTCGCTGTCGCCGGGTCGGAAGACGGACGAGCCGTTGCGTGGCTGACGATCGAGGTCTCAATGTACACCGTATCCATGTCAGCATTCTACCGCAACGAACGACTCGGATAACCAGCAACCACAAGCGGGCAGAGAAAACCATGACTTCAGGAACAGCTAAATCGCCCGCTTGTGGTTGTCTGGTTGATCCGCTTGTTGGGCATTTGTTTGGTGTGCCTGTTCTGATTGGGAACAGTTCTACCATTCAGCAGACTGTCCTCGACCGCCATGATATTCCCTGTCGGCCTTGTCGGCACCTGTGTCCTTCCCAACAACCTTTGACCTCACGTTCTCAGGATTCCGGCACTTTTCACATTCACCCCAGAACACGGCGTCTTCACCAATCAGCGGAGCACCACATTCACAGTTTTCAACATGCGGTTGTCGAACACCTTTCTTTGCCATTGATGCACCTTTTTGCTGTCACAGTTTGTTAGACCACTTATGAATTCTCCAGGGGGGAAAAGGGGGGGAAAAGGGGACATTCTGGTTTTCTCTTGCTCGTCCGTGACTCTTCTGAAAAAGTAGAATGTCCCCTTTTCTCCTTCACCGTATCCATGTCAGCATTCTACCGCAACGAACGTTTCGGATAACGCGGCCGGGAGTAAACGTGACCGAGCGAAGCGAGCCAGTTCGGCCCTATCCGGCTCGCGTTCATCCGATGGTTATCGGCGTTCAGCGCGTCCCACGATACACAACCAATTCAAGCGATGGATCAGCGTATGCATCGGAGTTTGTAAGGTGGCCATCGTACGGCCCAAGCTTGGTCACGCTGAGCCCTTCACGCAAGACAATTTGCAATCCGTGTTCTCTTTCCCAATCGCATCCGCATTCAATCGTTGCATATAGCTTTCGGTCGCCATGGTTTCGTCGTTCAATGTAGATTTCCTTTCCGAGCCGGACATGATTCCATAGGTCGTGGGGATCGGCGATGTGAAGCTCATCTTCTGGTTCGACGAACTGGTTGATGTCTGAGC
>JBDRTC010001252.1:0-2011 GCA_043824335.1 Planctomycetota bacterium
TTGGGCCGTCGACAGCGCGGCAATTCCTATTTCCGTGATGACCCGCCTGCGCGTGCCTTGCGATTCCGTGAGTCCCTCGGCGTCGAAGTCACTCAAGTAGAGCCGCACGGTTCGTTCGCTCAAGCTGTGGCCCGCAGCCGCGAGAAACTCGGCCAGACGCCTGGAGCTTGCCGGCTCGGCCATCTTGCTCAGCGCGCCGAGAATGGCCGTGCGATTTCGTTCCTTTTTGTCCATAAGGCAATCATCGCCAAGCGGCAACGGTCTGTCCAGTCCTTGCCGACGGGCCGCTTTTCCGGCAATTCTGCCGAAACAGACGCCAAAAAACCGATATTCAAGGACATGTATCGGCAATAATACCGAAAACAGGCGATTTCCGCCTGTGTCCTACGATCGTCGTATGGTGCTACACTGCGATCACCTTGCCATCACCGGGGAAAACACCACGGAGGCACGGAGAACACGGGGGATGCGAAGAGGTTCATCTATTTGGAGGCGGCGATTTGAGGTCGTCAGTTACCACAAACCCCCTGTGCGGAACATCATCCGCTGGATGTTCAACAATCGCAAGTAGTTGCAGTAATACATCTTAAGCTCAGTGTTCTCCGTGCCTCCGTGGTGAAATCCAAGGCGTCGTACCACCATGCCGTGCAATAGTCGCAGGACACCAGGCAATTTCCCAGCCTGGGACGAGAAAAGTATGTGGCTCATGTTCCGAAACGAAGCAATCCTCGGTATACTTGTGCCTTCATGTATCGGCAACCGAATGCCGAAGATTCGACTCTCGGGTGCCAAACGGGGCAAGGGGACGTGTTTCTTCGGATGATCGAGGCTCTCCAAATGAGGGCTTCCCTTCGATGTGCGCAGGAGTTCCGTTCATGGCAACCGTGACAGAAACCGTGGAGTCGCTCGTCAGCTCTCGGCAGGGCATGCCGAGTCAACTGATCGAAGTGCTTCAAGACGTCCAGGAAGCCCACGGCTATATTTCCGAATCCGCAATGAGCACCGTGTCGGCGGGACTGGGCGTCCCTTTGATCGAGGTCTACCGCGTCGCCAGCTTCTACAAGGCGTTTGCCCTGAAACCACGCGGACGCCACGTGATCACCGTCTGCATGGGCACCGCCTGCCACGTGCGCGGGGCCCCGCGGATGTTCGACGAGGTGCTCGGGCAGCTTGGCGTGCGGGCCGGCGAAACGACCGACGACGGGGCGTTCACCGTCGAACGGGTGAACTGTCTGGGGGCCTGCGCCCTGGGCCCGGTCGTCGTGCTGGACGGCCAGTATCACGCCCACATGACACCCGGCAACCTCCGCAAGCTCATCCAATCGGTCCGCGAGCAAGACAGAGAGGTAGATACCGATGATTAGGGTGACAGAGCAAGAACCCTTGGTCGAACTGAGAAAGCGGCTCGCAGCCGAGCGGAATGCTTACCAAAAACAGGTCATTGTCTCGTCCGGCACGTGCGGGGAGGCGTGTGGATCGCTCGTCGTGATCAACGCGTTTCGCAGAGAACTTGCCGAACGGGGCCTGGCTGACAAGGTACTGCTCCGCGCAACAGGGTGCCACGGGTTTTGCGAGCAGGAGCCGTTGGCGATCATCCATCCGGGCAACATCTTCTACTGCCACGTGGGTCCCGACGACGTTCGCGAGATCGTTTCCCGAACGGTCGCCCACGGGGAGGTGATTGAGCGCCTGCTCTACACCGACCCGGTTTCGGGCCGGAAGGTGACCACCGAGGCGGAGATTCCCTTCTACGCCGCCCAGGATCGAGTTCTGCTCGGACAGAATCAGCGGCTCGACCCTACGTCGATCGACGACTATATCGCCGACGGGGGGTACTCGGCGCTGGCGAAGGTGCTTGCCCGGATGAGTCCCGAGGGGGTGATCGACGAGATCAAGGCGTCGGGATTGCGGGGTCGCGGGGGCGGCGGGTTCCCCACCGGGCGCAAGTGGGCGTCGTGTCGGGCGGCCAGAGGCGACCTGAAGTACGTCATCTGCAATGCCGACGAAGGCG
>JBDRTC010001253.1:0-3683 GCA_043824335.1 Planctomycetota bacterium
CAGCCGGCAAGGCAGGGCGATCCGCCACAATTGGGCGACCGGACCCGCGCCGTCGACGGCCGCACAGTCGAGCATCTCCGGCGGCAGGGACCGAAACCCGTGCCACAAGACGAGCGTCGCCGGCGCGAGGCCACGAAGCGAAAGTGCCAAGGCCGGGGCAAAGACCGATTGGTCGTAAAGGTAAACCAGCGGCGGAATCTCCGGACGGTTCAAGAGCCAAATCACCCCAAGCCCGACGATCGGGCCCGGGACCGCCAGACAAACGGCCGTGACCACCAAGACGGCTGCGGCGCGAAAACCGCCGCCTCGGGCGATCCAGGCCAGCACGACCGCCAAGGCGGCCGACGCCGTGGCGGCCAGCGTTCCGATCCCCAGCGACCAGCCGAACTCCCGGCCGTAACGTACGGGACTCTCGGCGATCATCTGGAGGCACTTCCAGGCCGACCAGCTTCGCAGCCGGCCGGCGTCGACTTGGGTCACCACCAGACCGGCCTTCGAGCACAAGTTCACCAGCGGCACGCCCACGACCAGCAACAGACCCAGCACAACCAGCACGGCGATCGGCGCCCGCCACCGCGAGAGCGGAAAAACGAGCCGTCGGCCCGCCGCGATCGGCCGGTCGCCGGGGGCCAATCTTGCTACCAGCATGAGGCCGGCCAGCACGAGCCACGTGGTCAGCACCACGCCGGTCACGGCGCCCAAAGGCGGGTCGTCCGGTTGCGGGCCCACGGCCAGCCTCGTGTACACTTCCTCGGCGTAGGTTCGCACCATGAACAGGTCGGTAACGGTCATCTCGCCCGCGGTGAAGATCATCACCCAGAGCGCCGCCACGCCGATCGCCCCCAAGGCCCCGGGGAGCGTCACGCGAAGGAAGACCTGCCGGGGGGAGCCGTCCAAGAGGGCCTGCTCCTCAAGCTCCGGCTCGACCAGCCAGAACCCCGCCCCGACGATCAGCACCACCCACGGTAGCGCCGCCATCGCATGGACCCAAACGGCTCCGGTCCAGCCCTCCAGCCAAACGGGCGTGGCGTAGGCCAGCGTGTACCACCCTTGCAGCCCGAACCCGGCCTGCCACGCGGCCGCCTGCACGTAAAGCGGCACGAAGAGCATCACCCCAAAGAGCACCAGGGCCGCGCGGCGACCCGGCAGATCGGTCCGCACCAGGAGCCAGCCCAGCACGATGCCCGTGGGCAAACTGATGGCACAGGTAGCCACGGACAGACAGAGCGTGTTCCAAAGGAGCGACGACGTGCGAATGTCCAACGTCCAGAGCACGATCGCCGAAGCGGAGCCGAGGAAGATCAGAAACGCTCCGGCGCCGGTTCTGAATCGGTTCACGGCGGGAAACGGGCGAAGCCGCAAGCGGCGGGCGATCATCAATCAGCAATCGTCAATCTTCGGAATCATCGATCACGCGCTAGTAATCGTCGCCGCCGCCGAGCTTTTGCTCGACTTTGTCGGCTTGCCAGGCGATGGCCGAGAACACGCGGCTGACTTCGAGGGGATCGAGCGTTTCGGCCATCTGGTTGGCCTGCAGGACGACCATTGGGCTGCCATTTACGTCTCTAACGGCGAACGCCCCGTGGAGCATCTTGGTGTTGTAACGCAGAAGCGACATCGCGTGCTTGTCCAAGGCCGGGCCGCAGATGGACCAATAGGTGACGATGTCGTGTCCGGCGTCGTCGGACTTGCCGAAGTCGACGTTGACGACCTGTTTCCGCAAGGAGCCGACCTGAACGGTAATCTGCAACGCATCGCCCGACCCGGCGATCTTGTGGCCGGCGCCCTCGGCCACAGAGCGGACCATGGCCTGGGGGTCTCGCGTGGTGGGGGCCAACTCGTCGAAGTCGAGCCCTCCGCCAACGGCCGCGCCAACGACCGCCCCTGCCACTGGCGAGACGCCAGTGCCACCCGGCGCTTGGCCGCCTCCGGTGCTGGGCGACGGTGCGGCCGGAGGTTGCGGCGGTTGTGGTCCGCCCTGGGGTGGCGATGGACCGGCGCCCGCGGCCGCCTGCGGGCCGGTGGCCATCGCCTGCTGGATCATGCCGGGCATCATCATGCCGAACCCGGCCCCCATACCCATACCCATCGCTCCACCGGCAGTGCCGCCGGTTTGCGACAGGTTCGCCATGCTCTGGGCCGCCTGGAATTTCATGAAGGCGTTCAGATCGCCCACCGCGCCCATGGCGCTTCGGGCGTCGATCGCCTTCTGAACTTCCTCGGGCGGCGTGATCGCGTTGACGAAGAAGTCGGCCAACTCCAGCCCATATTTCCCGAAATCCTCGCCCACCTTCGCTCGGGTGCCCGAGGCGATCTCGTCGTAACGGCCGGGCAGATCGAGAAGGCTCGTGCCCAGGGTTCCCAGAAGATCGGTCAGCCGGGCGACAATGAGGTCCTTGAGGAACGCGGTGACCTCGTCGGTCGTGTACTTGCCCTGGGTGCCGACCAGCGTGTTCAGCAACACCGTGGAGTCGACCACGCGGAAGGAGTATTTGCCGAAGCTCCGCAGGCGGACCATGCCGAAATCCTTGTCGCGGAACGTGATCGGCTGGCGCGTCCCCCACTTCTGATCCAGAAACGTCTGCTTGCCCACGAAGTAGACCAGGCACTGGAAGGGCGACTGCTCCCAGGGGATCGTCAACAACCGCGTGAGGATGGGCACGTTGGCGGTCGAGAGCGTGTAACGGCCCGACCCAAACTGGTCCATCGCCTTGCCGTCGCGGAAGAAAATCGCCTCCTGGTTCTCCTGGACGATCAATTGGGCGCCCAGCTTGATGTCGGCCGACCCCTGCGGGGGAATCCGCTGAACCAGCGAGTTGTTCGCTTCGTCGAAGTACTGAATGACTTCCAATCGCATGCCCATGAGAGGATTCCTTGATCTTGATGGGACCTTGACGGACGAGGTTCGAGCGGGCGGCCGACGCCTATTCCAGGCCTTTGAGCATGTCTCCCCGGATGTCCCACTGCCGCTCGAGAGCGTCGATTTTCTCCGAGAGTTCGGCTACGGTCTCGGCGATCCGGTGCTGTCTTTCCGGCAATTCTTCGATCCCCTGCCCCAGGGCGTCGACCTCCTGGAAGAGCCCCAGGTCGTGCTCGTAGACCCGGTCGAGCAGGTCTTCGCGCACCCGAACCAAGTCGAAAAAGCCGCTGTAGCCTTGCATGGCCCCGCGAATCCGGGCGATCAGCTTGTCCAGGCGGCCGCGGAGCCGGTCGAGCTGGGGCAAGAGATCGATCTTGCCAGCGTCGGCCAGGGGGCGGGCAAGCTCGTCGATCGCGCGTTTCGAGCGCTGGAGCCGGTCGGCCAGCCACTCGCGCCCCAGCTCGTCGCTATCCCGGCGATACTCCTTTTCCAGGTAGCCCCGGAAGCCGGGCACGTATCGCAGGATGCTCTCGATCAGGTTCCGGTGTTTGGCATGGTCTTTTGGCTCGGGCATGCTGTTCCCCCTCTTGAGATGGGTAGTGGGCGTCCGCGGTCGTACTGTTTGTGTGTTCGCATTTCAGCCGCGCTTCTTGCTTTTCCTGCATCATAGCGAACCCAGCCCCGGAAGGAAGTAGGGGAGAATCCGCGCCGGGTGGCATGCCCTCGCTTGCGTGGGCATGTTTCCCAACACCGGAGAAATCGGCACATGGCCAAACGAGTTTGGCCATGCCACCCCCTATCTCTGACTTCCCGCAACAGAAAC
>JBDRTC010001254.1:0-3053 GCA_043824335.1 Planctomycetota bacterium
GTGCGCCTGCGAGCGTGCATGGACAGAGAGGTGAAAGTCCTCTCCAGGCATGCGCTCTCCGGCTTGTAACCGACTGTAACTGCGTCGCCGTGAGGCGGGGTGGAGAGCAACAGGAGGTGAACGACCAGTCCGTAGGATGACGAACTCGATACGGCCTTGTGTGTCTGGCGAGCCTGCTAGGGAATGGTGAAGCCTGGACCTGCGGAAGCGGGAGAGCCATCGAGCTGAGGGGTAGCGTGCCAAAGCGGCGATGGGAGCACATGGGGTGGGTGGAGACGGAATGGTCAGGAAGGCCGTGCACGTGAAGCAGGGAGACCTGTGCGGATAAGGAGAGCCGGACCGGAGTCAGAGCCCCCATAGTAGCGGAGAAGCGCCGTAATGGGCGTGGAGCGAAGGGGGGCAGGAAGGTGGAAGCGTGAAGGATAGACAGGCGGAAGAAAGACCGGCGGGAGTGCCAGAAAAGGCTAAGCAAGCCGGAGAAACTCAGGACCGGTGGTCCTGGGTGGAAGCGAGTGTCTGGACGGAGCGCATGTTGACCGAAGGGATGAAGGAAGGCAAATAACGCCTGCTTTGCGGAGCGAGGGTTGTTCTCCTTGGTCACAGCCTTTGCTGCCGCCAGTCAATCCTCTCAGAGGTGAACCACCGACTGGAGAGCCGGATGCGGGAGATCCGCACGTCCGGTTCGGAGGGGGGAGGGACCGGGAACTCAACCGGTCCTTCCTACCCCTATTCATTTGGTGGCTTGGGTTTCTGTGTCGGCGAGAAACTTTGGTAAGAAGCGTTCATCAACTCCGAAAAGATCGGTCGAGGCAGGTGATTCTGGTTGGCCGAGGAATGCGTTGAGGCCTATTCATGATGAACGAATCGATCTGGATCGGCGCGAAATTCTTCTAGGCAGCCTTCAGCGCAGAAGAAGTAGGACTCGCCCTGATATTCAGACTTGGCAGGGGCTTTTTCGCGTTCCACTGCCATGCCGCAGACTGGATCCGTCGCCATGTGGACCATGTCCTTGAATTGGCCATCCTCCAACCAAAGCACCCGGTCGGCGATGTCCTTGATGCGGGGATCGTGGCTCACAATGACGACGCTGCGGCCTTGCTCTTTCGCGATACGGCGGAGCATGCGCATGACCTCCTGCCCGATCTTCGAATCCAGATTGGCGGTCGGCTCATCCGCCATGATGAGTGCAGGATCATTGACCAGTGCCCTGGCGATGGCGACCCTCTGCTTCTCACCGCCCGATAGCTTCTCGGGCAGGAAGGAGAGCCGATTTCCCAGATCCAATTCGGTGAGGATGTCCCTGGCTTTGGTCTTTGCTTCTCGACCTCTCAAGCCGGTCAACTGAGCGACGATGGCGACGTTTTCTAGTACGGTTAAAGCGGAGAGCAGGTTGAAATCCTGGAAGATGAAACCGAATTTCCTCAATCGGATGTCAGGCAGACGGTTCTCGGCGAGTGCGCTGATGAGCTCGCCGTTCAACTGGATATCCCCCGCCGATGGTTTCAGCAGCGCGCCGAGCATCAACAACAGTGTCGTCTTGCCTGACCCCGAAGGACCCATGATCAGGACGATCTCTCCAGGAGCGATTTCCAGCGAAACATCTTGTACTGCGACGACTTGCGCGGGGCCGCTCCCATAGCGTTTGGTGACCTTATCGACACGCAAGGTCGAATTCGTTGATGCTCTTCTGTCCACCGATCGTCGTTCTGTTGAATGCCTATCTCCAACCATCTTCATCTCCTGAATACGGCAGCAGGATCGAGCCCTGAAATTTGACGTATGGGCAATAACGCTGAGACGAGCGCGATGGCGCCGGCTGCCAGGATAGTTTTTATCAGCGTTTCCCCGGTTAGAACCAGTTCCATCTCCGGAGTCACTATGGGAACCACGTAACCTAAGACGAAAGTAAGACCAATGGCAAGGGCCAGCCCGAGACCTATGCTTATCATCGTTTGCCACACGACGGTGAGGTAGAGATGGATATTCGACGCGCCAAGAGCCTTCAACATACCGTACTCCTTGCGGCGCGAAAGCGTTGCCGTGTAAGTCGTAAGCCCAGTGACGGCAAGGCCGATCAGGAAGCCGATGGAGTTCATCAGGACGATGATGTCACCCCCCATGTCCTGGATAATGCTCGCCTCCTCAATGGAGAACTCACTCCGGGGTAGGGCGGTTACGTCGTCCACCTCACGCTCGATCCGTCTAGCGACGGTGGAAGCAGACGCTCCTTCAGCAATTTGCACGAGCAGGTAACTGATCACTTGATTGGTCCCACGCTGGACGAAGAAATCCTCCAGATGGATGAAAGCAACGGAATTAATGATGCTGGCGGTGCCTTTCGCCAAACCCACAATTTCGAAAGAACGACCCAACACATCTACCGAGTCTCCAATCTCCAAGTTCGATTTGGAGGCCACCGTCCGATCGATGACGATTTCCCCCATATCGGGATCTGTGCGGCCTTCTATCAGCTCCCAGGCTCGCCCAGTCGGGGCATCGGGGTCGACGCCAATGATGTAGGCAAGGTACTGCTGCTCTCCGACGTCGATCACGTTCGTGAGATAAAGGATCGGGCTTACGCTCTCGACTTCCTCCATAGCTGCCACAGTTTCGACCAAGTCTCCGGGAAGAGAGGAGGAGGCCATGTGCATATTCCGAACACCCTTCTGAGCGACGAAAACATCCGCGCCTGAGTTATCAATATAGGCAGTCATGAGTCTCTCAGATCCTGCCAAGATGGCGTCCAGAGCCAGGATCAACAGAAGCGCAAGTGCGACTCCACCGATGGAGACGATCAACCTGGCCGGCGATTGGAAGAGATTCTTGAAGGCGAGACGGAACACGATCACCCTCCTCGTCCGAAGACATCTGCTGGCTCGAGCCTGGCAACCGTCCGCGCTGGGATCAAAGCGGAAAGGAGCGCCATACCCAACCCGCTGCCGATGGCCAGCCACGCCGAATCCGGGGTGAGGAGAATGAAGAATTCAGGTCGAATACGCATGATTCCTTCCGCGAACAAAGCCGCTAAGCCAATGCCTGCCACCCCCCCGACG